>CADAFY010000096.1 GCA_902787255.1 uncultured Bacteroidia bacterium | reverse complement strand
GCGACATTGATCAAGCCGCGCGTGTTTTCATCCAAGATGAACTCGCGGGATACCAGTTCCTCTTCCGTATAGGGCGTCAAGGAATATATGCCCGGCAAATCGACAATCGAAGCTCCGGGATGATGCCGGATTTCCCCCGTCTTGCGGTCTACGGTCACGCCGGGAAAATTGCCCACGTGCTGGTTGGAGCCCGTCAATACATTGAAGAGCGTCGTCTTTCCGCAATTCTGCTGGCCGGCCAAAGCAAAAATCAACGGCGTCCCTTCGGGAAGCGGGTTTTCGTGGTCTTTGGAATGATACTTACCTCCTTCACCCAGACCGGGGTGCTGGTCCGGGGCAAAATCTTTCCCGGAGAAAGGACAGGTGGCGGAACAAGTACCGCAAGAAGAAACACGGGCACAAGAGGCAGCCGCTCCCTTGCCGGAATCCATCGTCTCTTCGGACGCTTTTTCCAAAGGATGGATGGTGATTTTGGCGGCATCTTCCGCTCGCAGACTCAAGGCAAAGCCTCGCACCTGCAACTCCACCGGGTCGCCCATCGGCGCCCGCTTCACTACTTTCACCTCCGCTCCGGGAATCAAGCCCATACTGAGAAAGTGCATGCGCGACGCACCTTCTCCGCCCACCGCCTCAATGATAGCGGACTTCCCAATCTCCAACTCTTTCAGGACCATTGTTTCTGCTTTTCGGGTGCAAAGATAACAATTATTCCGCAAAAAACGGGACCACCCGTTTGGCAGGATAGTCCCGTTGGAGTTTGTAAAAGGTCAAGAATTATTTCACGCGCTGGCCGTAGGAGCGGTCCTGGGTGTTGACCGTGATGCGCTCGCCCTGCTGGATGAAGAGGGGAACCATAATGATGGCGCCCGTCTCGATGGTAGCCTCTTTGAGGGCGGAGGTAGAAGCGGTGTCGCCCTTGACGGCCGGCTCGGTGTAGGTCACTTCCATTTCCACATAGGTGGGAAGTTCGCAGGTAAGGCATTTCTCCTCCTCGCCGTCCACCCAGAACATCATTTCCACGTGCTGGCCTTCTTTCATCAGGTCGGCGTTCTCCACGACATCGGTGTCGAGGTGAATCTGCTCGTAGGTCTCTTCGTGCATGAAGTTATACCCGTCCTCATCCTTGTAAAGGAACTGGTAGGGACGACGCTCGACCGTAATCACGTCGATTTTCGCACCCGCCGTGAAGGTGTTCTCCAGGATGCGGCCATTCTCCAGGTTGCGGAGTTTGGTCTTGACGAAAGCGGGGCCCTTGCCGGGTTTGACGTGCTGGAACCACACGATCGAGCAGGGTTTGCCATTGTAATTCAGGAAAAGTCCGTTTTTAAAATCTGCTGTTGTTGCCATATACTTAATAATTATTAGTTAAAATCTCATTTTTAATGCTCTCCAACAACCACTTGGGAGTGGATGTCGCTCCGCATACCCCTACGCGGTCTCCCTCGCGGAACCACTTTGCCTGCAGACCGCTGCCGGAGGAAAGGGCATAACTGCGGGGATTGCACGAACGACACAGGTCGAACAGGACCTTCCCGTTGGAAGAGGATTTTCCGGACACAAAGATAATAATATCGTGTGAAATAGCAAAGTCCGCAAGCGATTTATGGCGCGAAGACACCTGTTTGCAGATGGTATCGTGTACCGTCAGACGGCTTTCCCCCACCCGTTCGCGCAATTTTCGGCAGACCGCTTCGTACTCGACCGGGCTTTTGGTCGTCTGGGAAAAGATTTCCACTCCCTGAAGGGATGTCAAGCGCATCCAACTGCTCCGCACTCTCGACAATCAGGGCCTTGCCGTCGGTCTGTCCCAGCAGGCCCAGCACTTCTGCGTGTCCTTTTTTCCCGAAAATCAGCAGGGTCCCCTTCCGGGGTTCCAACCGCTGCCAAGCCTCACGTATGCTATTCTGCAGGCGAATCACCACGGGGCAGGTGCAGTCGATGAGCGGAATGCCGGCTTTCGCGGCCTCGCGGTAGGTCTGCGGAGGTTCGCCGTGGGCACGAATCAGCACGGGAGTCACGGGCGCAGGGTCAGCGGTTGCGGACTCAGAGGCGACAATCGGGCGCCCGGAGAAGAGGTCGGCAAGGCGGTCGATACGCCGCAATCCCATCGCGCCCAGGCGCGCCAGTTCTTCATCATTGTGTACGATAGCCCCCAACGAATAAAGCACGGGGGCGAATTCGTCCGCCGATGGCTTGTGCTCGCGCAAATATTGTTCAGCGGTAGAAATCGCTTTGATGACGCCGGCACAAAAACCGGACGAAGGGTCGATGTCCACGGTCAGCCTCATCGGGCAAAACGCGCTTTGAGTATTCCTTCCAGCCAGTCCATCTGCTGCTCGAAGGTCATATTCGTGTTGTCGAGGACGAGCGCATCCGGGGCCTGACGTAACGGAGAAGCGACCCGGTGGGAATCGATATAGTCGCGCTGCTCAAGATTATCCAGAATCTCCTGGAATTCCACCGGCTCTCCTTTGGCGATGAGTTCATCCATCCGCCGCTGTGCCCGGACCTTCTTGTCCGCCGTCATAAAGATTTTGAGTTCGGCATCGGGAAAAACGGTCGTCCCGATATCCCGGCCGTCCATCACCACGCGACGGTTACGAGCCAATTCGTGCAGACGACGGTCCACATACCGGCGGACTTCGGGAATCGCCGCCACCGGGCTGACCAGAGCGGACACTTTCATCGAGCGGATCTGCCGCTCGATGCAGCGGGCTCCCATATAGGTCCTGACTCCCTTGCCGTGGTCTTCGAAATGCAGGTCAAGCGCATTCAAAGCGGGCACCAGTTTGTCCGTATCGATACGGTCACCGTTATACCAGCCGTTTTCCAGCACAAGCAAGGTAACGCCCCGGTACAAAGCGCCAGAATCCAAGTAAAGGAAACCCAATTCCTTGGCAATCAGTTTGGCAAACGAACTTTTTCCGGTCGAAGAATAGCCGTCTATAGCTATGATGATATCTTGGATATCTAAATCCACAGATGGGCCTGAAGATAGGCGTTGCAGGCGGTAGCCACAAAAAGGAAGATGATGAGGCTGGCCACGACGGTACCGATGACTTTGAGGCGTTTGAGCCAAATCATATTGTTCCAGCCAACGGTCTGGAACATACTCCAGAATCCGTGATTGAGATGCAGCCAGATGACGGCGAACCACAGCAGATAGAGGAGCAGCAGCCACCAGTGGCCAAAGGTCCCCGTGAGCAGTTCGTAGGGATTTTCCACTTCGCGGCCCAGGAACTCCTGCAACTGCATCTTGGCCCAGAAATCAGAGAGGTGGCAGGCAATGCCCAGCAGCACAAGCAGGCCGAGCACCAGCATATTCTTGGCGGACCAGCTGTCCGTCTTGGCCTTGCTGGACACTTCATAACGTTTGAGACCGCCGCGGGCCTTGATGTTGCCGTAAGAGAGCCAGAGCCCCCAGAGGATGTGAACCACAAAACCCAGCGCCAGCACGGGCACCATAATGGTCACGATGGGGAGGGCCATAAAATCACAACCCATCTGGTACAAACCGTCGGGAGCACCGAATTTTCCGGTGAAAGAGTCAATCACCGAGAAAAAGTTAATCGTCCCGTGAAGGAGCAAAAACAGAATCAAAAACGCACCGGAAATGCTCTGGATAAGCTTTTTCCCAATCGAAGATACAAAAATAGTCGCCATATCGTTTATTTTAATAGACAAAGGTACACTCTTTTTTTTGAAATATCAAAATTACTTGGCCGACCCGCCGAGGGCGATGTACAAAGCAACCACAGCCTGTGCGCCCTTATACAGATTCATCGCCTCGTTAAGTTGCGCGTTCAGGTAGGTCTCCTGCGCGGTGAGCACTTCAATGTAACTGGCCTTGCCGCTTTCCATCAAAGCGTGCGTGCCGGTGTACGCCTCTTGCAACACCTCCACCTGACGATGGTAAAACGCGTGCTTTTCAAGGGCGGTCTGGTAGTCGGCCAGGGCTTCGTTCACCTGGTTGCCGGCATTGATGACCGTCTGCACATACTTCTGCTTCATATCCTCCTCGTTGAGCGAGGCAATCTTCTTGTTGGCGATGATTTTGCCTCGGGCGAAGATGGGCTGCATCAGGGAAGCCGCCGCATTCAGCAGCAAAGCCCCGGGGTTGAAGATGACGCCGCCCGCATTGTTGGTCCAACCGACCAATCCGGAAAGGGAAAGCTTGGGATAGAAGGCCTGACGGGCTTCCTGCGTGTTGTAGAACGCCTCGGCCATCACAAAGTCGGCAATGCGGATGTCGGGGCGGCGCTGGAGCATCCCGGCCGGCACGCCGCAGGCGATGTTGTCCGGAAGCACGAAACTCCCCCATTGGGCGCGCCGGACGGGCTGGGAAGACCGGGCCAGCAGGCGGCAAAGGGAATTCTCCACACTCCGGATATTGCGGCGCACATCCACAATCTGGGATTTTACATTCAAATAAGAGGATTCCATCTGATTGACGGCCGTGGAATAGGTCTTGCCGTTCTCCCACAACGCCTTCTGCGTCTCAAGGGAGGCATTCCAAAGGCTGTCCGTCATCATCAGGATTTCAAGCTGGCGGTCAAGGATCTGCAACATCATATACTGCTGGGCCACCGTGCTGATGAGGTTCGCACGCACGCTCTCTTCGCGATAGCGGGCCTGCATCATCAGGGCTTCTGCCTTGCGCTTCTGCGTCGTGATGTTGCCGAAAATTTCGATATCCCAGGACATTTGCAGCGGAAGGCTGTAGGTCCAGGAAGCGGGGCTCCCATTGAAACTGCCGACTCCGCCTTGCGGGGCGAAACTGAAGGACGGCAGGTAACCCAGCCGGGCCGCCTTGAGCGAAGCCTCCGATTTCTCAATCGCCAGACGGGCGGATTTCAAGTCGGTGTTGCGCACCAGCGCCGTGTCGATGAGATCTTGCAGCATCGGGTCGGCAAAGAACTCCCGCCAGGAGATATCCGCCAGAGAATTTTCGCCTTCCAACGCCACATCCGTTCCGAAAGCGTCGGCGGGCGCCGTTCCTTTCGACTCGTACTTATTGTAAATGCCGCAACTCGTGAGCAGTAAGCCCACGATAGCGGCAGCGAGCATATTTTTGGTATTCATAATCATACAGTCTCTTTTTTCACTTCCCCCTGGAACCGCTCGTGCAGTTTCTGGAACACGATGAAGAAAGCGGGAACAACGAACAACAAGGCGAGCGTACCCACGGCCATACCGGCGGTGACTCCCAACGCCAAGGCGCGGTTGCCGTTGGCACCGGCGCCGCCCGCGATAATCAGCGGAATCATACCGGCAATCATCGTGACGACCGTCATCAGAATCGGACGCAGACGCTCCTCACAAGCCGCAAAGGCGGCATCCCGGATGCTCATTCCCTGCGCGCGGCGCTCGGAAGCGTACTCCGTAATCAGGATGGCGGTCTTGGCCAGCAAACCAATCAACATAATGACACCCGTCTGCAAATAAATGTTGTTCTCCATTCCCGGCAGCATCAGCGCCGCAGCAGCCCAGGTGGCTCCGAACGAGCCCATCAGGCCGAAAGGAAGGCTGAGCAGCACCGCCCAGGGCGTAAACCAGGAATTGTACAGCGAAGCCAGAATCAAGTAGATGAGAATGGCGCAGATCAAATAAATGAGCGCCGTAGCATTGGAACCGCTGGTCTCCTCCACCTCCCGGGACATTCCGCTGTACTCGTAACTGTAGCCGGACGGCATCGTCTCCTTGAAGACTTCCGCGATGGCTTTGTGCGCGTCACCCTCCGAAAAACCGCCTGCAGTCATAATGCTGCAAGTAATGCTCTGGAAGAGGTTGAAATGCTCGACGGATGCGGAGCCCACGACTTCTTTCAGGGAAACAAACTGCGAAATCGGCGACATTTTGCCTCCGCGGACCCGGACAAAAATATTGTTGAGCGACGAAGGGTCGAGCCTGTACTCGGGAGAGGCGTTGGCCATAATACGATAGACCTTGCCGAACTGGTTGTAATTGCCTACATACGAGGCGCCGCAATAGGCGCCGAGGGTATTGAGTACATCCGCCGGAGATACGCCGGAACGATCGCACTGGGTCGCATCGACACTGACCTGATATTTCGGGAAGCGCTCGGAATAAGTGGACAGGCCCATCATAATTTCCGGCCGTTCGTTCAACTTGGCCAGGAAACGGGTGGCGTCCTCGTTGAACTCCGACATCGGACGGTCTTTGGTATCCTGCAACACGAGACTCACGCTGCTGCTGGTACCGTAGCCCGGCACCTGCGGCATCTGGAAGGGAATGACCGTCGCATTCTTGATTTCCATACAATCCATCGCGAAACGGGTATATACCAGTTCAATGTTGTGGTTCATCCCGGGCCGGTCGTTCCAGTTTTTCAAACGGACGATCAGCGTTGCATAGCAACTGGCTGAACTGTTGGCAATCATACCGTAGCCGCTGACGGCGGCATAGCTTTCCAACTCGGGAATTTTCTTGATTTTCTCCTCGATCTTCTTCACGATCTTGTCCGTCTCGTGGAGCGTGCTTCCCTCCGGAGCGCGGACCTCGACAAAGAAGACACCCTGGTCTTCCTGCGGTACAAGTCCGCCGGGCAGATTGCGCATAAAGAAGACCAGCAAGACAGCCGCCGCGACCAGGAGAGCGCCGGACAGGACGGGACGCTTGATAAACCCGCTGACGCTCTTCTTGTATTTGCCCAGAATGGCGTTGTAACTGGCGGTATAAGCCTTTTTGACATAATAGTTCAGGCTTTTCTTATTCCCCTCATCTTCTGAGTAACGCATCAGAATGGCGCAGAGGGCGGGACAGAGCGTCAGGGCGCAGACGCAGGACAGACCGACGGCCGAGGCCAGCGTGACACCGAACTGCGTAAAGAACGAACCGGAGGTTCCCGGCATAAAGGCCACAGGGATAAAAACGGCCATAAAGACCAGCGCGCGTTTGGCATCGGTGATGCCGCTTTCCATCTTGGCCATCACAGCCTCGACCACGACGATGGCGTCATCCACCACCGTTCCGATGGCCAGCACCAGAGCAAAGAGCGTGAGGATATTCAGCGAAAAGCCTGCGACGGTGACGATGGCGAAAGTTCCCATCAACGAAACGATGATGGACAGGGAAGGAATCAGCGTCGCCTTGAAACTCTGGAGGAAGAAATACACCACCAGAATCACCAGCAGGATGGCGATGATGAGCGTCTCCACCACATTGTGGATAGCGGCGAACAAGAAGTCGTCGGAGGTCTGGAGAATCTCGAATTCCAAGCCGGCGGGCATCGAGGGCTTCAAGTCCTCATAAAGTTGCTTGATACGGGCGTTGACCTCCGTGGCATTGGCGCCGGGAGCTTGGAACACCATATAAAGCGTACCCGGTTTACCGTCGATGCTGGAATTGAAGTTGTAACTGACCGCACCGATTTCCACATCCGCCACATCCCCCAGATGCAGCAGGTGTCCGCCGTCACTGGTACGGAGTACGATGTCATTAAATTCCTCGATGGTCTTGAGCGTACCTTTGTATTCCATCGAGTACTGGTAGGCATTGTCGCTCTGCTCGCCCAGCGAACCGGTCGCGGCGACGAAACTCTGCCCGCCGATGGCGGCGAACACGTCGGTGGGATCCAGACCATACTGCGCCATCACATCGGGCTTCATCCAGATGCGCAACGCATAGGTATTACCCAGGGACATCACGTCACCGACACCGGAGATACGCATCAGACGGGGCTTGATGTTGATGTCGATGTAGTTGGCGATAAAGTCGGAATCATACCTGCCATCGACGCTCTTGAGCGAGCCGATATGCAGGATGTTGTTCTGCTGCTTCATCACCTGCACACCCACCTTGGTCACTTCGGCAGGAAGCAGGGCCATCGCGCGGCTGACACGGTTCTGGACATTGACGGCGGCGATGTCCGGATCGGTCCCTTGATTGAAATAGACCTGGATGGACACCTCGCCGGAAGCCGAGGCCGAGCCGGTAATATACGTCATCCCCGGCACGCCGTTGATGTTCTCCTCCAGCGGCTGGACGACCGATTTCATAATGGTATTGGCATCCGCGCCGGTATAGTTGGTCGAGACACGCACCATCGGAGGCGCGATGTCGGGATATTGTTCGACCGGAAGGGTTGACATACAGATGAACCCCACCAGCGCGATGACGATGGCGATGGCGCACGCCATCACATATCTGTCGATGAATAGATTGTTTTTCATAATCGTAAGGACTCAATCAATAGAGCACACGCTGTCCTTCCTGTACATTGTTGGACCCGACGGTGACAATCCGGTCTCCAACATTCAGGCCCTTCGTCACAATGAAATCCTGTCCGTTGCCCGCGTCGAAAAAGGACACCGCGACGGCCTTGGCCGTACTGTCAGCCTGCACCGTATAGACCAGCGACTTGTCCTGCAGACGCACCACGGACGTCTGAGGGATGACCATCACGCCTTTTTCGGCCGACGGAAGCACCACCGTCCCTTGCGCACCGGAGAAAAGCACCCCTTCGGGATTCGGGAAAGTGGCCTTGCAGGCAATCGTACCGGTCGTGGCGCTCACGACGCCGGTCGCGCTGCTGATCCGGCCCTTAAGCCCATACTCCGTACCGTTCTTCATCACGAAGGTTACATAGGGAAAAGTCTTCAGCGCTTCATTGACATTCCCCTTGAATCCATAGGCAAGGGCTTCTTCCAGGACAGACTCTGACAATGAGAATTCCGCATCCATATTGGAGTTGTCGCTTACGATGGTCATACGGGTGCCGGGAGAGACCTGGTCACCGGCGCGCACATCGATTTCGCCCGTAACGCCGTTCACGGGCGAAGTAATGGTGCAGAATCCAAGATTGACCTTGGCCCTGTTCACGGCAGCCTTTGCCTGGGCTACGGCAGCCTGCGCACTTTTATAGGCGTTCTCCGAATTGTCGAGCATATAGCGGCTGACAATTTTTTTCTCAAACAGATTTTTGTTGGATTCATACTCCAATTTCGCCGAACTCTCCGAGGCCAGCGCCGCCTGCAGGTTTGCCTGCGCTACATCCAGATCCAGTTGCGCATTACGGGAGTCTATGACGAAAAGCACGTCACCGACCTTCACCTGCTGTCCTTCGGTGACCGCAATCTGCATCAACTGTCCGCTTACCTGCGGCATAATGGTAACGTCCGCCTGTCCTTTCAGTTTCGCGCTGAATTTAATGGGGACGACGATGTCCTGCTTCTCGACAGTCATTGTCTCATAGGACGTGTGAACCTCCTGAGGAATATTGAGGTTGCAAGAGATCAGCCCGGCCATCACACCGAGCGCAGAGACCCACTTCAATCCAATAGTTTTCATAGTGTTGTTTTTATGGTTATAACTTAAAATGGATACATTTTACAACAAGCCCGCAAAGATAGGAATTTTTTTTGTAATTTCTCGCTACGCGACTATTGACGGCTGCGCCTCGGAAATGCAAAAAA
>CADAFY010000095.1 GCA_902787255.1 uncultured Bacteroidia bacterium | reverse complement strand
GCCCCGCGGCGCACGCCGCGGGGCCTTTCTTTTTATACGTTTTATACGCCTGTCAGCCATATTACCCTTCCTCCCGGCCAGTATACAGCCACCATCGAAGGATCCTCTTCCAACCGCGAACTGGTCAAGACTTTCACCGTCACCTCCAACAAAGAAGTCAACCTGACGATGAATCCGGCGCAGAAGATTCGGAATGCGCACGTGGTGGGATTTATGTATGGGAGCGTTTTGACGAAAGAAAGCGAGGGTAAGAATACAGGTTACCTATTAGGCATTTCTTATACTTACCTTCCGCGTTGGATTGGTCCGTCATTGTCCTTTAGTTATGGTTTCGGTGTGCCGAGACACGTTCAGCCGGCTGTTGGCATCACCTTTGGTGTTCCTTCACCCTACTCTTCGGGCAACGGTTGGGCCGGCTATTATTTAACCACCCGTTATGTCTACTCGACCTACTATGGCAATGGCTTTGAGATTGGACTTTCTGTTACGAAATTCTTTTATATCTCTGCCGTGTATTTTCCGGTTATGCAGAAGCCTGAACTTCTTATCGGCTTCGCGCTTCCGTTACCGTTCAAATAAACCGTCTATCGTTGATGGGGGTGGCGCAGCCGCTTATTTCAGCAGTTCGGGCCGGAGGGCGGCGGTGCGGGCGAGGGCTTGCTCGTCCTGCCATTGGCGGATGCGGATGGGGTCGCCGCAAAGCAGGACATCGGGCACTTTCCAGCCGTTGTATTCGGCGGGACGGGTGTAGATGGGAGGGGAGAGCAGTCCGTCCTGGTAGCAGTCTGACAGGGCGCTGGTTTCGTCCGTGATGGCCCCGGGCAGCAGGCGGGTGATGGCGTCGGCGACGATGGCGGCCGGCAGTTCTCCGCCGCTCAGCACATAATCTCCTACGGTGATTTCACGCGTAATCAAATGCTCCCGAATCCGGTGGTCTATGCCTTTGTAGTGGCCGCAGAGCAGGATGATGTTCTCTTTGAGCGAGAGTTCGTTGGCGATGGCCTGGCTGAACTGTTCACCGTCGGGCGTAAGATAGATGATTTCGTCATAGTTCCGTTCTGCCTGCAATTCGGCAATCATTTTGTGCAGGGGCTCCACCATCATCACCATTCCGGCATCTCCGCCGTAGCAGTAGTCGTCCACCTGTTGGTGCGAGCCCTTGCCGTATTTGCGGGGATTGTGGACATAGATTTCCACGATGCCCTTGCGGATGGCACGGCCTACGATGGAGTGGGCGAGCGGACTCTCCAGCAACTCGGGAACGACGGATATGATGTCGATGCGCATAATTCTTTCTATTTTCGCACAAAAATAGGCATAAAGCGGCAAAAATCCCAAAAATTCTTTATCTTTGCAAGATTAACGGCCTTTGAGAGGCCCTGTTTCATAAAGAATTATGGAAGAAGAAAAAAATCCTATTCCCGAAGAGATTGCTTCGGATGTAACGCAAGGCTTGGAGGAGGCCGAAACTCCCCAAAAGAATTATTTGCAAATGACGCTCTCCGAGTTGGTTTCCGAATTCGAGGAACTGGCCAAATCGGAAGACCGTATGCAGCGCCACAAAGAGGCGGAAACCATCAGGATGGCCTTCTATCGCAAACTGGCCAAAGAGATGGAGGCGGCCGGTTATAGTTCGAAGGTAGATGAACCCGGGCGCTATGAAGAAGAGGTGTTTGAGAACGAACAGGCAGAAGAGACACCTGCTCAAGAACCCTCCAATCCATTTGTGGCGATAGAGCAAGGCTTCAAGTCATTCTATTCTGCCTACAAACGCGAACGGGCGGAATACAACCGTCAGCAGGAAGCGGAACGCGAGGCCAACCTGACTCAGAAGGAAGCCATCATCGCCGAACTCAAGGCGTTGGTGGAGAAGGATGAAGATGTCAATGTCTCCTTCCCCGAATTCCGTCAGATTCAGGATAAGTGGAAAAGTATCGGCCCTGTTCCTGCGACGCAGGCCCGCAATATCAATGATACCTACCACTTATATGTAGAGAAATTCTATGACCGTGTCAGTATTGACCGGGAGTTGCGCGACTTGGATTTCAAGAAGAATCTGGAAGCGAAAGAGGCTTTCTGCAAGCAGGCGGAAGCTCTGGCTGAAAGTGAAAATGAGGTGGAAGCATTCCATCAGTTGCAGAAACTCCACGAGCAGTGGAAGGAGTACGGTCCGGTGGACAAAGAGCACCGCGAGTCCATTTGGGAGCGTTTCAAAGCGGCGACCCTGATTGTCAATAAAAAGTACCAGGCCTACTATGAGGACCGCAAAGCGGCGGGTGAGGCCAACCTGGCGGCCAAGACGGCTCTTTGTGAGCAGGTGGAGGAATGGGCGGCCAAGGAAGACTTGGACCGCGAGGGCTGGAATGCCGGTGCCAAGGCCATTGAAGAGATTCAGAAGGCATGGCGGGAAATCGGCAATGCCGGCAAGAATAACCAGAAAATCTATGACCGTTTCCGGGCGGCCTGTGATAAGTTCTTTACCGCCAAGAAGGCTTTCTACGGGGCGGTCAAAGAGGATATGAATGCCAATGTCGAGAAGAAGGTCAAATTGTGTGAAGAAGCGGAGAGTCTGGCTTCTTCGACGGACTGGAATGCGACGACCGACCGCCTGATTGCCCTGCAGAAAGAGTGGAAAGAGGTGGGTACGGTGCCCCGCAAGAAGTCAGAGGCGCTTTGGACCCGTTTCCGCGCAGCCTGCGATACCTTCTTCGCGGCCAAGGCCGAAGCGATGAAAGAGCGCAAGGCGGCCGCACGCAATGCCGCTTCCGAAAGGAAGGGCAAGGCCCGCAGCAATGAGGGCTCGCGCCGTGAGCGGGGCGGAAAATCCCCGTTGGAACAGTTGATGGATACTTACCGTCGCAAGAAACAGGAGTTGGCGACAGCCGAGAACAACATCGGTTTCTTCCGCAATGCGGGCGCTTTGTTGGCGCAGATGGAGGCCCAGTTGGAGGCCGACCGCGCGGAACTGGCCCGTTTGGAGGAGCAAATTCGCCAAAAACAGCAGGAGGAGCGCAGCAATGGATAAGAATTCAGTCATCGGATTTGTCCTGATTGGACTGATTATGGTAGGATTCACGTTCTACCAGTCGAAGCAGGCGAAAGAGGCGATGGAAATGCAGCGGCAGTTGGATTCCGCCGCGGCGGCCCAGGCCCTTATCCGGTTCAAGGCCGATTCGGCCCGTCAGGCGGAACAGGCGCGGAGCGTTTCCGTGCAAAGTGCGGAGGTGCAGGAGGCAGCAAAACCGGTGTCGCGGACCTATCAGGATGAGTCGCTGGAGCGTGCCAGCCGGTTGGAAGGTGCCCTCTATACTTTGTCCAACGACAAGTTGGAGGTCGTCATCAATACCAAGGGCGCCCAGCCGCATAGCGTACGGGTGAAGGATTATGTAACCTACGATTCGACCGCTCTGTATCTGGTGCAGCCGAACAAGGCCCAATTGGGTATCAGCGTTTACACGGGCGAGACCATCAATACCAAAGACTTCGTGTTCGAGGTTGTAGAGCAAAGCGATTCGCTCCTGCGTCTGCGCTTGCCTTTTTCGGGGGGCGGTTACATCGAGCAGCAGTATTCGCTTGCCAGGGGCAGTTATATGGTGGCCGATACCCTTTCTTTCGTCGGGATGGAGGGGCTGATTCCTCGCAAGGTCAGCAATTTTGACATTGAGTGGAGCAATGTCATCCCGCGTTTGGAAAAAGGCTACAAGAACGAGAAACAATACAGCAAAGGGGCGTATTGGTTTGAAGGCGAGAAGGGGATTGAGGAGTTTGCGGACGGCAAGGACGGTTCCAAGAAAATCGATGCCAAAGTCAAGTGGATTGCCTTCCAGCAGCAGTTCTTCTCCAGCATCTTTACAGCCGGTGACAGTTTTGTTTCCGCCGAAGTGGGCGTCAACTATTGCGACGAGAAAGACCCTGAGCACAACCTGATGGCTTGTAAGATGCGTGCCAAACACGCCTATGAGCACAATGATGCCGGCCGGGTGGTGGTTCCGCTGACGATGTATTTCGGTCCGGATGACTACAACCTGCTTCGTTCCTACGGCCAGAACTACGATAAACTGGTTCCGCTGGGCGGATGGATGGTGGGTTGGATCAGCCGTTTCGTCATCATTCCCATCTTCCATTTCCTGGGCTCGTTCATTTCCAATTTCGGTCTCATTATTTTAATTATGACTATTCTGCTGAAATTGGTCATCAGTCCGCTCACCATCAAGTCCTATACATCTTCGGCCAAGATGTCCGCTATCAAGCCGGATATCGACAAACTCAATGAGAAGTATCCCAAGCAAGAGGATGCGATGAAGAAGCAGCAGGCGACGATGGATCTGTATAAGCGGGCGGGCATCAACCCGATGGGCGGCTGTCTGCCGATGCTCTTGCAGTTCCCGATTCTGTGGGCGATGTTCCGTTTCTTCCCGGCTTCCATCGAGTTGCGTCAGCAGCGCTTCTTGTGGGCGGAAGACCTGAGCACCTACGATTCCATCCTGGATTTTAATTTCAATATTCCGCTCTACGGCGACCACATTTCGCTCTTTGCCTTGCTGATGGCCGTCACGATGTTCTTCTATTCGAAGATGACATCCTCCCAGATGGCAACGGATCCGAATATGAAGGGAATGAAGTTTATGACGGTGTGGATGATGCCCATTATGATGTTGTTCATCTGTAACAACCTCTCCGCCGCTTTGAGTTACTACTATTTCATCAGCAACTTGCTGACGATGCTCCAGACCTGGGTTATCAAGAAGTGGGTGATTAAGCCGGAGGACATTCGCAAGAAGATTGAGGAATCCTACAAGAAACCCCTTGTGAAGTCAAAATGGGAGCAGCGTTTGGAAGAAGCACGCAAGATGCAGCAGGCGCAGGCCAAAAGACGCTAGTCTATGATTGCTGAGAATTTACAAAAGATACAGTCACAACTGCCACCTCAGGTTACTCTGGTGGCAGTTTCCAAATTTCATCCTTCCGAGGCGATTCGCGAGGCCTGGGCGGCGGGACAGCGGATTTTTGCCGAGAGTCGTCCGCAGGAACTTGCTGCCAAAGTTGAGGCCTTGTCTGACTGTCCCGGTTTGGAATGGCAATTCATCGGGCATCTCCAGACCAACAAGTTGAAAATGGTTCTGCCCTATGTGTCGCTGGTACAGTCGGTGGACAGCCAGCATCTGTTGGATGCCATTGAGAAATGGGCGGCTTCCGAGTCACATGTTGTCTCGGTGCTGTTGGAGATGCACGTGGCGCTGGAGGAGAGCAAACAGGGATTCTACGAAGAAGAAAGCCTGGATATCCTGATGCGGGCCGTCGCCGATGGTGCCTACAAGCATATTCGCTTCTGCGGGCTGATGGGGATGGCGACCAACACCGATGATGCGGAGCAGGTCCGTGCG
>CADAFY010000094.1 GCA_902787255.1 uncultured Bacteroidia bacterium | reverse complement strand
GTTGCTGCTGCGACTGCTGGGAACGGGCGATATGATTCCCCTATACGCGGATCTTCCCGCGCGCGTGGGCGTATTATCTAAAGGATATGGGCGGAAAAGCAAGGGTTTCTTCTATGTAGAAACGAACGGAACGCCGGAGCAATACGGAGATGAGCCGCTGCAAATCAAGCGCAAATTTCCCCAGGTGCCCGTAGCGGTCTGTTCCTCCCGCATCGAGGGCTGCCGGAAATTGGCGGAGGACGGTTGCGAACTCATCCTGTTGGATGACGCCTTCCAGCACCGGGCCCTGCAAGCCGACTGCAACATTGTGCTGATAGAGTACGGGCGCCCCCTGCGCAAGGACCACCTGCTGCCACGCGGACGCCTGCGCGACATTCCCGAACGCATCGCCGCTGCCGACATCATCATCGCCAGCAAATGCCCCGACGACCTCACCGCCGAAGAGCGGAGTATCTGGCTGGAAGGACTGCGGCTGCCGCAAGCCTATGACGCGTCCGCGCTCCCGACAGAAAGTCCGGCTTCCTCGACAGAAAGTCCCGCGACGGCCACCCCGGCCGCTGACACTCGGATTCCCGTCTTTTTCTCGATGACGGAATACAATGAGATGCAGGGGCTCTATGCGGAAGCCGACCGGCATTATCTCTATTCAAGGAAAGTCATCCTCATCAGCGGGATCGCCAACGACCGGCCCCTGATGGGCTTGCTCAGCGAGCGTTATCGCATCGCCGGACACCTGTCCTTCCCCGACCACCACGCCTTTACCGATGCCGACCTGCGCCGGATGGAAGCCGTAGCCGCCGAGCATCCCGAAGCCCTCCTCGTCACCACGGAAAAAGACTGCCAGCGCCTGCTGCCCCTTCGGGAGCGCTTCAGCGAGGGAGTCCGCCAACGGCTCTTCTACCAGCCCATCCAGGCACGCTTCCTCACGCACGAGGAAACCGAACGTTTCCCCGAGTTGCTGTTAGCCAAACTTAGAAAGTAATGAAACATTCAACGGGAAGCCGTCAAGCCTTCTCATGCATATCTTCCCGGGTGTAACCGGTCGCATTGGCCCGCCAGATGGAGAGGATGGTCAGCATGCCGATGATGGTGCAGGCGAAGATGGTGATATATGCCGCATTCCAGCCGTAATGCTGGGACACGAAGCCGAAACCGAAACCGGAAACGATGGTGCTCAAATAACCGAAGATTCCCAGAATGCCGTTGGCCGTAGCGGATGCGCGCTTGGTCGCGTGCTGCGCGGCGCAGATGCCCAGCAACGCCTGCGGTCCGTAGATGCAGAAGCCCAGCAAGGTGAACGGAATCATCATCACCCACCACGGGGCGCTCGTCGGCACCAGCCAGAAGGCGATGATGCAGAGGGCTACGCCAATCAAACAGACCACGCAGGTATGATGCGCCTTGCTGTTGAAGATATGGTCGGTCGCCCAGCCCCAGAAAATCATCCCCAGATTGCCGCCCAGCAACTCGAATACCACGCAGAGGATGGTCGCGTTGGCGATGGTGAGCAATTTGGATTCGGTCAGCAAGGTGGGTCCCCAGTCCAAGGCCGCGAAACGAACCACATAGACAAAGAAATTGGTCGCCGCCAACGTCCAGATGATTGGATTGGCAAACACCTGCTTTTTCACGAAAGCCTTGTGCTCGGCCACTTCCTGAGGCGTTTTGACAACCTTGGTCTTCTCGCCGACCACTTCGGGAAGTCCCACGTCCGAAGGAGAGTCTTTCATCGTGAAGAACAACGCAATTGAGCCCAATACGGCTACGCCAGCCGGGATGAGGAAACACCAGCGCCAGGCTCCGAAATGAGCGGCGAACGCCGTGGCCCGCTGCACATCTTCGGGATTGGCGCCGTCCAAATGAAGATGGTCCATCACAGCATTGACCGTATTGGGATCCATGCTCATATCCACCCCCAAATGCGGCATCACGAACCAGCCGCAAAGGGCCATCGCAATCCCTGCGCCGATGGAGTGGGACATATTCCAGATGCTCATCTTGGTCGCCAGTTCCTTGGGATGAATCCATTGGGTCAGGGTTTTGGTGACCGGCGGGAATCCGGCTCCCTGCAGCAAGCCGTTCACCATCCACAGCATGCCCATCACATAGACTAGCACCGACGAAATGGCGACGGCATCCCCCGCCTTGCCCGAAAGGGCCACAATCCATCCCGCCATCACATCGCTCGTTCCAAAAAGGATATTGACGACGGCGCAGAGCATCAAGCCGACGGACATCACCACGCGGGCGCTGTTGCGGTCGGCAATCATGCCCACTAGAAAGCGGGAAAAGCCGTAAATGACTCCGTGCAAGGTCAGAAAGATACCCAGTTGCGTCTTGGTAATGCCAAACTCAGCGCCCAGGCCGGGCATCGAGAAGGAAAAGTTCTTGCGGACCAGGTAAAACATCGCATAACCGAGCATCGTCACGATAATGGTCCGCCACTGCCAGTATTTCAAAGATTTATTCGTCTGCATTCAACAATGAGTATGGGTTTCGCAAAAATTGAGGGGTTATTCGACAAGAAGGAATCCGGCGGCGGGCACCTTGCATTCGCAAAGGCCCGACGCGCATTTTTTACCGGTCGCCGTCGACACCGGCTTACCGTACATATCAAAGATTTTCACCGATTTCGGACGGGAAGACAGTTTGAGAACCATCCCGTCGGCGCCGCTGGCGTTAAGCACATAGACCGCTTTACCTTCCATTTCGACCGGCACGACCACGTCGGGTTGGTAGAGGGCCTTGATGGTCTCCCGGGCATCTCCGGCTTCCACCAAAGGATAAGCGGCCTCGGGATGATGGGGCTTGAACCAACCTTTGAGCAGGGCAGAACGATGCTTGCGAGAGAAATCCAGCCAGAAACGGATGACATCCAGGTGTTCCTGCGGAATATCCCGCAACATGACGGAATATTGGACCACCCCGAACAAGGCCGACTGGATGGCGCGGGCGGCCATTGCGGCCGTCTCCGTCGGATGCCATTCTATCATATCGGAATGAATGGCGACGCCGGGGGCTCCCACGCGAAGGTTGCAGATGGCGATGCGGTTTTGCTGCAATTCACCCGGACAGTCGGACGCCCGGAACATATTGCCATATTGCGTAATCGCGGGGCCCACATACCGCTGGCGGAATTCCAGAAGGACTTCCGGATTGATACGCAGCAAGGAATCCCGCACCCCGCGCATCAGCACATTGACCGCCTCAGGAACAGAACGAATGTCACGCCCGGCATAGTTATCCTTAAGGGCAGGGTCCTTCCCCTTCAAACGGAAACTGTCGATAAAGTCGAGTTTGAATCCATCCAAGCCCCAGTTGCGGGCCGCATCCACATACAGACCGATCAAGAACGAACGCACCTCCGGGAAACGGGGGTCGAGGATGACGGTAAGATCTCCCTCCTTGTCGTAGAAATCCTTTTGGGAATAAAGAACGGCGTGTTTAAAACGCTCGTAATTGCGGCTATAACTGCCGATGAAAGGAACGGAATACCAAAGCATATACTTCATTCCCATTGCCTGTACACGGCGAATATGGCTCTTGAAATCCGGAAAGCGACGGGCCGACACTTCCCAATCCCCGCACCGGGCATAGCCCCGCGTAGCCTGATCCACCTGCCAGCCGTCATCGACAATAATCGTTTTCATTCCAAGAGCGGACGCCTTTTCGCATTCCGCTTCCACCTGATCGGCATAGACATCCTGGTGGAACTGGTACCAGGTCGAATACAAGGGTTCATACGCAGCTTCCGGAACCGGACAGGGTTCACAGCCCGCACTGCTGCGCATCCAAAGAGATGCTTCCCGGGCGGCATCCGCCCAGAAAACCCGTCGCCCGTCCAGACAGATTTTCGTACGATACTCCGTCATCGGCGATTCCGGGACCGAAAACCAAGTCATTTTGCCGACAACCAGACACCCTTCTTCTTTGAGGGCCATCACCGACACCAAATCGCGATAAACCTCGTCCGAAGCGACGGTCAGCCGGTTTTCATCCCCGTCGTTGATGAACGAAAACAACGGCATCCCGGAGGACAGATTGGTCGTGCGGGAATAGTTCCATTCGGCAGCCAGTTTGAAACGCGCGCTGCCATTGATTTCCCACAAATGATGAATATCCCGCTGAGGGATGGCAAAGGAAAGGGTAAACAACGGAGGAATCGCCTCTGCCTCAGAACGAAGGGTGAGGGAAATATATTCTTTCCCTTCAAGGCGCTCCACCTCCGCAGCGAAATGCCAGGAGGAAGGGGCGGGACATACCAGCGTCACATCGCCCACCGTCTGGGTCGGAATGACAGAGGAAAAGACCGCTTCCTGCGCCTGAAGTGAAACCGACCGGAAGGTAAAAATTAACAGCGTTAAGAGGAAAAACGAAAATTTCTTCATACTCATTCAAATCTGCTCAAAAGCAATCATTAGCCAAAGTTCGTATTTTCTTGGGAAAAAACCAACAAAAAATCGGTTTTTTGTTCGTATCTTTGCAGCGGTTTGCGGAACCGTGTACCTTTTGGGCAAGCCGCAGACCAAGGGGTGCTTCGACCCGACCGCGTTCCGGTGGGATGCCGGCGGACGAGGCTGAGAATACACTCTTAAAACTGATCGGGGTAATGCCCGCGTAGGAAAATGAGAAACAAACATCTGCTGACCGCTGTCCTGGCGGCGTTTATCGGAACAGGACTACCCTCTTTCGCGCAAGCGGACAACTCCCGGACTTCCCCTCAAGCCCCGAACGACGGCCTGCCGGCCCGGAATGACCGTTCGCAAGGCTCGCAAACGCCGGATGATTCCTCGCTGGAGGATGCGTTGTACGAAGCCGACACCAGCGACGTCATCCTGTTGCAGGATGTGGTCGTCAGTGCGACGCGCGCCCCCAAAGAAGCCCCGTTCGCCGTGAGCAACCTCAGCAGAAAAGAATTGGCGGATTTCGCCCGCAGCGGCAAGGAACTTCCCTTCCTGCTTTCCCGCACCCCCGGCGTGACGGCCTGGAGCGAGAACGGGACGGGCATAGGCACAAGTTATATGCGCATCCGCGGGGCGGGCGGCTCCAACATCAATGTCACCCTCGACGGCGTTCCCCTCAACTCCCCCGAAGACCAATGCGTTTTCTGGGCCAATATGAATTCCTACAGCCAACTGCTGGGCAGCGTGCAGATTCAGCGCGGCATCGGCAGTTCCACCAACGGCGACGGGGTGTTCGGCGGAACGGTCTCCCTGGGTACGCTGGAACCCTCCTTAACGCCCTCTGCGACGGTGAACGTATCACCGTCGGGGTCGGCGCTCAGAACGACGCCGACGCGGCCGATCTCATCGCCGTTTGCGCGGAAGAAGACGAGATCGCCCGTCTCGGGCAGCCCGTACGGAGCGTCGTCCTCCGTACGCTCATTATACAAATTATATTCTGTAAGGATCTCCGCGAAACGGGCGCAGTCCGGGTCGAACGGCATAAGCTCCGCGTCGACTCCCGCGTAGTGCAGGCAGAAGTAGACGAAGAGTCCGGACCAGTCGGCGTAAGGCGTGCCGTAAAGGGCGCCGTAACGCGTGTAGCC
>CADAFY010000093.1 GCA_902787255.1 uncultured Bacteroidia bacterium | reverse complement strand
CGGAAGGTGGCCAGTTCGCTCACGGGGAAGAAGCCGGCGTGGGCGAGGATGGAATAATAGACCGGGGTCAGGTGTCCGGCGGAGAGGATGAATTGGTCTTTGCCTTTTCCGTCGCGGGTCCATCCTTCGGGACCCAGTTCGCCTATATTGAAAAAGAGGGCGGTGAGGATGTCGGTACTTGACAGAGAGCCTCCCGGATGACCCGATTTAGCCCCGGTGACCATACGGAGGATATCCCGGCGCACCTGTGAGGCAATGGCTTGGAGTTCTTGTTTGTTTTTTTTCATATTTGGTTTGATTTGTTTGTCGCAGTTCTATCGTTGATAGGGTGAACAAATTTACAACGAAAAGTCGGTTTTTCAAAAAGATTTTGCGTGAAATGAGCGGCTAAATCGTCAAATCCCCGGGTCGTATCCATCCTCTTCTTCGCAAGGGGAGGGCAATCAGGGGACAGAGCACGGCCGGCAATACGATACAGACCAGCAGCAGGCCGGTCCAATCCATCGGTCCCGGTATCAAGGCTTGCGCGCCGGCCGCCAATGCCGCAGCGGAGGGTTCCATCCAACCCGTCCAAACCCCGATGGGGCCGCAAAGACCGCAGGTGCCCATTCCCGAGTTGACGGCCGCCCCGTTCATTTCCAGATGGAAAAGGCAGGTGGCGACGGGACCGGTGACGACGCTGGTGAGGATGGGCGGAATCCATACGCGCGGGTTGCGGATGATATTGCCCATTTGGAGCATACTGGTTCCGATGCCCTGGCTCAGCAGACCGCCCCATTTGTTTTCCCGGAATGACATCGTGGCGAATCCGACCATTTGGGCACAGCAGCCTGCAAGGGCGGCGCCTCCCGCCAGTCCCGTCAGTCCCAGTCCGGCGCAGATGGCGGCGGAAGAAATGGGCAGGGTGAGGGCCATACCGACCAGCACGGCGACCAGAATCCCCATCAGGAAAGGTTGTAGGTTGGTCGCCCACATAATGGCTTCGCCGATGGCGGTGGCGGCATTTCCGATGGGTTTGGCGATAAGCGCGGCGATGAGTATGCCGGCCAGGAGTGTCACCGTAGGCGTCACCAAAATGTCGATGCGCGTTTCTTTGCTGACCAGTTTGCCGCATTCGGCCGCCAGTATCGCTACCACATACACGGCAAAAGGTCCGCCCGCGCCCGCCATTGCGTTGGTCGCCCAACCGACAGGAACCAGGGTGAAAAGTACCATGGCAGGCGCTTGGAGGGCATATCCGATGGCCACGGCCATCGCCGGTCCGACCATTGCGCAGGCCAGGCTTCCGATGGTCATACCTTTGCCGGCAATCGTGACCCATTCTTTGGTGAGAAATCCTATATGGAGTTGGCTGCCGAGGGTGTTGAGGATGGTGCCGATGAGCAGGGTGCAGAAAAGCCCTTGCGCCATCGCGCCCATCGCATCTATCCCATAGCGCTTCAGCGAAGGAACCACATTCTTCCTTTTGAAAAACTTTTTCATAGGTTGATAGATATCTTTTCCGACTGCGAATTTACAAAAAATATCTTTCCCTTTTTGATTTGCTTTTCTCTCGGCTTATTCGTAAATTCCGGCTAGCGCCGGCATTTACTTTCGCCTCGGAAAAGCAAAAGAAGTTTGCTTTTCTCTCGGCTTATTCGTAAATTTGCAAGATTATGACAAAAGAGATACAGTGGAAGAAATTGCCGCAAGGGGATCCCGCGGTGGTCAGCCGGCTCTCATCGGAGCTGGGGATTGACAGCGTGCTCGCCACTTTGCTGGTGCAGCGCGGCGTCACGACCTTCGAAGAGGCCCGCGAATTCTTCCGTCCTTCTCTTTCCGGCCTGCACGACCCTTTCTTGATGAAAGATATGGACAAGGCGGTCGCCCGGATGGAAAAAGCCCTGGCCAATCGGGAGAAAATCCTGATTTACGGCGACTATGACGTGGACGGGACTACGGCTGTTTCCTTGGTGCTGTCCTTCTTCCAGCGTTATACTTCCAATATCGATTTCTATATCCCTGACCGTTATGATGAGGGCTACGGATTGTCTTACAAGAGCATAGACTGGGCGGCTGAGAATGGTTTCTCGCTCATCGTCACCCTCGACTGCGGTATCAAGGCCATTGAAAAGACCCGTTATGCGGCTTCCAAGGGCATCGATCTCATTATTTGCGACCATCATCTTCCCGATACGGAACTCCCGGCGGCCGTAGCCGTGCTGGATCCCAAGCGCGAAGATTGTCACTATCCCTACGATGACCTCAGCGGCTGCGGGGTAGGTTTCAAGTTCGTGCAGGCGTATGCCCAGTCCCACGACGTACCCTTTGAAGAAATCAGTCCCTACCTGGACCTGCTGGTGGTGAGTATCGCTTCCGACCTGGTCGGCGTGACGGGGGAGAACCGCATCTTGGCGCATTTCGGGCTCAAACAACTCAACGAAAATCCGCGCAAGGGACTGCTCGCGATGATTAATCTCTCCGGTCTGGACCCCAAACACATCAGTATCGACGACATCGTCTTCAAAATCGGTCCCCGCATCAATGCGGCCGGCCGTATGGAATCAGGCCGGCTTGCCGTGGAATTGCTGACGGCGCAGACGGATGCCGAGGCCATCCGCATCGGTGAGGAAATCAACCAGCATAACAACGACCGTAAGGCGGCAGACCGGAGCATTACCGAGGAAGCCAAGGCGCTGGTTGAAGCCTTCGAGGGCCCGGTTCCTTCTCTGTCTGTGTTGCAGGAAAAAGCCTCGTCGGGTATCTGTCTGGCGGGGGAGAATGCGACCATCGTCTATAATCCCGGCTGGCACAAAGGCGTGGTGGGCATCGTGGCTTCCCGTTTGGTGGAGGCGTTCTATCGCCCGACTGTGGTGCTGACGCGTTCCGGCGGAATGGTGACGGGTTCGGCCCGCAGCGTGCACGGCTTCGATTTGTATGAAGCCATTGACAGTTGCAGCGATTTGTTGGAGAACTTCGGCGGCCACCTCTATGCGGCCGGACTGACCCTCAAGGAGGAAAATCTGCCCGCTTTCTGCGCCCGGATGGAAGCGTTCATCGCTACCCACACCACTCCGACCACGCTGACACCGGTGGTGGATATCGATGCGGACTTGTCCTTCACGGGCATCACCCCCAAGTTCTTCCGCATCCTCAAGCAATTCCAGCCTTTCGGACCGGGCAATCCGCTGCCCATTTTCCGCACGGAGAATGTATATGACAACGGCAACGGCCGTCGCGTCGGCGCCGATGGCAGCCATCTCAAACTCGAACTCATCGAGGAGACCTCTCCCTACCATCCCATCGCCGCCATCGCCTTCAACCAGGCCGAATACTTCCAATACATCAAAGAAGGCAACCCCATCGACGTCTGCTACAGCATCGTCGAAAACTACTACCGCGGCATCGCCAACATCCAACTCCGCATCCGCGACATCAAAGAACGCGAAGACGTGATTTAATATTTTTTTATATCTTTGCACACTTAATTAATTATTTGTCGTGAAAAATGCCGAAGTTGCGTTCCATAGATTTCGATTTGATTCACCGTTTCAGCAAGGCTTTGAAGCAGGAGGCCGACTCTTGGTCGATGCAGCCTTGGTCTTGGAGCGAGATGACCGAACAATATCAGCGACTTCATCAAAATCCGATGATGAAATAGCTGATGCTGCCTCACAACAAGAGTTTGTTGTGGAAAACTGGGCACGTCAAGATGGCTGTTGGATTGTAGACCCTCACAAATTTTATCGAGAGAAGAATTATCGATTTTACGGCTACGGAGGAGAGGCGCAAGTCTACTCCGAGGAAGACAACTTTGTTCATAAGATTTGTAGAATCGGCCAGTATGATGATTTGGCGCAATTCTTCGAAAGGATTGCTATCGAGAATACAATATGTCCTCCAGCCTTTCTGGAGGTTGAGGGGTATTCTCGTCTCAATGAAGACTTCTGCGTTTTATTGAAACAACGTTTTTTTCGTCAGAAATTTTTGATGAGCGAAGAGGATATTACTTCTTATATGCAGAAACTTGGTTTTTACGAGCTCAAGGATGAATCATATCCAATTATCCGATATTATTCAGATTCTGTTATAGCAGAGGACCTGCATCCGGGTAATATCTGGATGACGGAAGAAGGTAATGTCGTTATCATTGACGGTGCCTTCCGTTTCAATGTGAGGGGAACATTCTAGTTGCTAAGTTTATTGATTTTCCTGAAATCCCCCAGGGCCTTCCAGCCGATTTTGAAGATGCGCTTCATATTGATGGAGTTGACACCACCTTGACGGGGACGGAAGGTAATATGATACCACGCAATGCGTTCCTTCCACTTGACAGCGATGGCGGAAACGGCCACATTCGCCAAGAAAAAGTCCTCTGGAATGACCTCCATCACCTTCTTAAGCGCCTGCGCGTTCATCAGGCGGAACGGCGTGTTAGCGTCCTTCACCCATACTCCGAACATCAGCCACACCACCAACCGCAGGGTCTTGGTCACAAACACCCGGCTTGCTCCATCTTGACGGCCGCCCCGCGTGCCGATATGGAAATCATATTTGTACCGGCGGTCCCACATCGGCCAGAACTCTTCGGGAAGGGTCTGCCCGTCACTGTCCGTCTGGAAAATTAAGTCCGCTCCCTGTTTAAGCGCATAGCGGTACAGGTATAACACTGTCGCTCCGTGGCCAGAGTTGGGCTTGTTGAGCGGAGTCAAGTACGGATATTTTTCCTGCAGGGACTGCAGCATCTCCCAGGTGTTGTCCTTGCTGCCGTCATTTGCAATCACCACGCGACATTCGCCGCCGGCGGCATTGATTTTTTCTGCCACGGGATGCCACTGTTTGATAACATCTTCGATATTTTCCGCCTCGTTATAGGCCGGCATTACAATAAATAGCTTATCCATTGTTCGATTTCTTGAAAGTAATAAACTTATTGAGCAAAAATTGGTAAAGGGCAACGACAAACACAGTCAAGAGTTTGGCGAGGATGGGATTCCACGCGAACTGCGAGGCCAGCAGCCAAATGAGGCCTTCGCTCAGCGCCAGGCCGGAAAGTCCGACCAGATAGAAAATCGTAAAACGCAGCGGCGCCTTGTCCTTCACCTTGAAGTTCAGGCTGCGATTCAAAAAGAAACTGGTGAAGATGCCGCAGTGGACGCTGAGCACATTCGCCCAGAGGTACGGTATCCACAGGCCCAGCATCGTATAGACGCCGAAGTCCAGCGCCGCGCAGAACCCGCCGATCAGCCCATACAGAATCAGTTCGCGGAAACGGGACCAGAGATTATGAATCAATTTCATCATCGTTTTCATCAGTTATCGCAATTCTCGTTGCGCCGCATCCATCGCCTGACGGATGACGGGCGCCATATCGTAGTATTTGTACTCGGCCAGGCGGCCGCCGAACAGCACGTTCTCCTCGCGGTCAGCCAAGGCCTTATACTGTTGGTACAGGGACTGGTTGCGCTCATTGTTGACAGGATAGTAAGGCTCCATCCCCGGCTTCCATTCCGTCGAATATTCCCGCGAAATCACCGTCTTGGGATTGGCATACACCTTCCGTCGAATATTCCCGCGAAATCACCGTCTTGGGATTGGCATACACCTCCGGCCCGAATGACTCGAAATGCTTGTGCTCGATGATGCGGGTATAGGGAATCTCGCGTTCGGTGTAATTCACTACGGCGTTTCCCTGCCAGTTGGGCGTATCCTTCACCTCGGTCTCGAAACGCACCGTCCGGTACTCCAAGTGCCCGAAACGATAGTCGTAGAATTCATCGATGGCACCCGTAAAGACCACCTTGTCGGCAAGAGACTCCATTGCGGCGCGGGAGGCGAAGAAGTCTACGCCCGTACGCACCTCAACCCCCTCCAGCAAGGCATCCGTCAGCGTATTGTAGCCGCCGATGGGAATGCCCTGGAAGTCATCGTTGAAATAATTGTTGTCGTAAATCAATCGCACGGGCAGGCGCTTGATGATGAAGGCCGGCAGTTCCGTGCAGGGACGGCCCCACTGCTTCTCGGTGTAACCCTTGATGAGCCGTTCGTAGATGTCGCGGCCCACCAGCAGCAGCGCCTGTTCCTCCAGGTTGCGGGGCTGGAAGTCTTCGCCGGATGCGGAATCCGGGCCGCTGCGGTATTTTTCCGTCAGTTCGGCCAGCGCCGCTTCGCGCTGCTCCCGGAGTTTTTCTTCCGCCTCCTGCGGCGTGACCACGCCCCACATCCGGTTGAAAGTGTTCATATTGAAAGGCAGGTTGTACAACTCTCCCTTCCAGTTCGCCACGGGCGCATTGGTATAGCGGTTGAACGA
>CADAFY010000092.1 GCA_902787255.1 uncultured Bacteroidia bacterium | reverse complement strand
CGAAATGGGAGATAATAAGAGCATTTTTTGTACCTTTGCAACGAAGTGGAAACATAAACCGACATAATATGAGACAGACTTTTCAACTTATATTATACGCTGCCGCTGGCCCGCCGTGTGATAGCCCTGCTCGACGACTACGAGGCGCACCCCGACCGCTATCACGACGGCTCCTACCGCGAGCCGCCAGCCGAGAAACGCGAGGACTACATACGCTTCTACCGCACGCAGGCCGAGAACTTCAAATGCATCCTATTGACGCTCAATGACGATGTCCGCGTCCTCCTGATTAAACTGGCGGACCGCCTGGACAACTGCCGCTCCCTCGAATTGCTGCCCAAATACAAAAGGGAGAAGATTCTGTCGGAGACGATGTTCATTTTCATTCCCCTCGCCCACCGGCTCGGTCTGTATGAGATTAAATCTGAAATGGAGAATATCTGGCTGCGATTTACGGAGCCGAAGGCCTATGAGGAAATCTCGCGCGGCGTCGAGGAGAAAATGGAGATGGCCCATCTGGAAATCGAGCGTTTCATCAACCCTATCAAACTGGCGCTGGAAAAAGCCGGCTTGCATTTCATCATCAAGCGACGCATCAAGACGCCGTATTCCTGCTGGCACAAGATTCAGACCAAGGGCGTGACCTTCGACCAGATTTACGACATCTACGCCATCCGCATCATCTTCGACGACAAATGCGAGACCATTGACGAGGAGCGCGCGATTTGCTACAACATCTTCTCGATTATCACGAGTATGTATCCCTATAAGCCGGACCGTACGCGCGACTGGATCAAGAGTCCCAAGAGCAACGGCTATGAATCCTTGCACTGCACGGTCAATGACAGCGGCAACTGGATAGAAGTGCAAATCCGTTCGCGCCGTATGGACGACATCGCGGAAAAAGGAATTGCCGCCCACTGGGCTTACAAGAAGGAAGGATTCGTCTCGAGCGAGGACAATGAGATGGACCGCTGGCTGGAGAAAATCCAGGACATTCTCAGCGACCCCGATGTCAACTCGCTGGAACTGCTGGACATCGTTCACGAAGACTTGATTACTACCAAAATCTATGTTTTCACGCCCAACGGCGACCAGAGGAGCATACTCAAAGGAGCCACGGCCCTGGACTTCGCCTACTCGATTCATTCGGAAATCGGTCGGAAAGCCATTGCCGCGAAGGTTAACACCCGCCTGGTCCCCCTCCACTATGTACTCCGATCCGGAGACGAAGTGGAAATCCTGACCACGGAGAACGGCCAGCCCCAAAAAGAATGGCTCTCTTTCGTCCGGACCAAACGCGCGAAAGATGATCTCCAGAGTTTCTTCAAAGACAAAAAGAGTCTCCCCGCATCTGTGGAAGAAACACCGCAAGCCAGTGTCGTGACGGTGTCGCTCACCTTCCGCTCAAGCGGCCACAAAGCGTTGGACGAGTTGATTAAGACGCTGGAAAAGGTACCCGGCGTGGAGAATATATCCGTCAAAGAGGAGAAG
Organism: uncultured Bacteroidia bacterium; assembly: GCA_902787255.1. Classification (GTDB taxonomy): domain Bacteria; phylum Bacteroidota; class Bacteroidia; order Bacteroidales; family UBA932; genus Cryptobacteroides. The sequence continues at coordinate 4,213 of CADAFY010000092.1, read as the reverse complement.
AATGAGTAAGCATTGGGACAGCATTGTATTGGGCCTTGTGGTGTGCCTGGCGTTGGGAACGATGATTTTCATTCCCTCCTGCGCCAATACGACCACCCCTCCGAGCGGCGGCCCCAAGGACACCATTCCGCCCGTCATTGTAAAAGTTCAGCCGCTCAGCGGTGCCACGAATGTTCCGCGCAAAGGAACCAAGTTGAAGTTGACCTTCAACGAATATGTGGTCATCAAAGAGAAGAACAACATTTATCTCTCTCCGCCCTTAGAGAAGAAACCCACCTCCAGAATCAGCGAGAAAAGCCTGATTGTCAGTTTCGAAGGGCAACTCGACTCAGCCAAAACCTATGTCCTGGACCTGACCGGAGCCATTGCCGACAACAACGAAGGCAATCCTTTCCCGGGCTTCACCTTGGTCTTTTCTACGGGAGAACGCATCGACTCGATGGTGATGAGCGGCACCGTGCTCGACAACGAGACCCTCAAACCCGTAGAAGGCGCGACGGTGATGCTCTACAAAGACCACTCCGACTCGGCCATCTTCAAGAAACGGCCGGATGCGGCGTGCAAGACTGATGTGTGGGGCTATTTCTGTCTGCGGAACATTCAGGATACCCTCTATCGTCTATATGCAATTCAGGATAATGGCAGCAACAATATCTATGATGCGGACGCGGACAAAATCGCCTTTATCGACTCCCTGATTCAGCCCCGGATTATTGTCAACGACTCCCTCCCTCAGATTCAGAAATACGATTTGAAGGATACCTTGGCGTGTCTGGCCCGGCCCTCCGAGCACGAACTCTTCCTTTTTAAAGAGACCTCTTCCAAGCAAATGATTGTCAACAAGGAAAGGGTCGGAGAACGCACGGCGTACATTACCTTTATGGCCCCGAACGCCCGCATTGACTCCATCTGGTTCAAAGGAATTCCGTCCAAGAAACTCATCCGTCAGTTCAATGCCAAGAAGGACAGCCTGGAACTCTGGATCAATGATCCCAAGCCCCAGAGCGACACTCTGTTCCTCAATGTGGATTATTGGAAGACCGACACCACGGGCCGGCTTGCCAAGACTTTGGAGACCATCAAGTTGATCAAGCCCCGGGCGGTCAAAATGGCGGCCAAGAAGAGCAAAAAGGACATCAAGAAGGAAGACACCACCTGCGTCATCACCACGGATGCAAAACCGGAATTCATCGAACAGAACGGTTTTATCCTTGAATTCAAATACCCCTTGATAGAAGACGGTTGGGACTCTCTCAAGTTGATTGCGATGAATCCGAAGCAGCAAAAGAGCAAAATGAAATTCAAGATTGAGAAGGATTCGCTCAACCTGCGCCGTTTCGTCATCCGTCCCTCGGGCAAATTCCAGGAAGGCTACGAATATACCCTCAAAATCCCCCACCGCCGTTTCCGGGACATCAACGGATTCTACAACGACAGTCTGGATGTCAAAGTCTCCTTGCCGAAGGACGAAAAGGCCAGCAGCCTCACCCTCAAAATCAGCGGAACCCGGGGAAAAACCTACATCGTGGACCTGATGGATGAGAAAATCGCAAAAATCCAGCGCAGTTTCACCATTCACCAAGACAAAGAATTGCTCTTCCCCTACCTGAAAGCGGGCAATTATGCTGTCCGCATCACGGAAGATGCCAATGGCAACGGACTGATTGATACGGGCTGCCTGTTGGAACACCGTCAGCCGGAGAAGGTACGTTTGTACAAACTCAAAGACGGGAATCACCTGCTGAAAGTGGATGAGAAAACGGATATCGAACAAGATATAGATTTGAATGTCATATTTGACGAAAATAGTATTCATGAAGCGAAAGATACTGCTGTTGTTGCTCCTGTGGCTGCCCCTGACAGCACGCTTGTCGGCCGCTGAAACGCCGGAAAGCCCCAGGGACAGTGCGGGCGTCTCCACTCCGGAGGCGTCCTTCAGCAATCTGTATCTGGACACCGTCGTCATTCGCAAGCCCCGGCCCATCAATGACTATATGATGATCGGGGCGCAATACGGTTATTCGATGTGCGCCGTCTCGTGGAATCCGGACAAGAAACAGGACAGCCGTTTCCTGCCCCTGAATTTCGGCATTCTCTTTACCCATTACGGGAAGATGTTCAATTATATGCCGTATTTCGGCTGGCAAGTGGGCGTCTTCTACACCCAGGATGCCTACCGGATGCAGCAGACGCAGACAGGCAGCACCATCGTGATGGACCTCAAGACGAAAGAGTGCGAAGCGGTCATCAACAACATTGAGGTGCCCTTTATGGCGCACTTCCACGTGGATTTCTGGAAAATGAAGGTGATGGCGAACCTCGGTCTGTATATGGGCTATCGTTTGAAAATTCACCGTAGCGGTCCCTATGTAGAACCGGCCTACGAGAATGCTTTCACCGACTACAACAACCGCTTCGACTATGGTCTGAAAGGCGGAGCGGGCTTCGGTTTTGTGTTCGACCCGATTGAAATCCATATTACGGCCAATGTCAAATTTGCCTGGTCATCCCTCTATAAGCCGGATTACAACAGTCCCTACTACTATCGTTTCGCCTATCCTTACTATGTCAGCCTGTCGCTGGGCATTCACTACCAGTTGAGCAAGCGGCAAGGACGCACCAACCGGGAGTTGCGCGAAGAAGCGAGACGCAGGGTGGATGAAATGTTCCAAGACGATAAACGATGAGCAACGAGATTCGCATACGCAAGCCGCTGGGCGGCTATCTGATCATAGGAGGCCGTCGTCCCGCAGTGGTACAGACGATGTGCAACACCCATACTTCCGATGTAGAAGCAAGCGTCGCCCAATGCCTCCGGCTTGCGGACGCGGGCGCAGAATTGATTCGCTTGACCGTCCCGACGCGGGCGGAAGTCCGTGCATTGGCGGAAATCCGCGCTCGGCTGGCGGCTCAGGGGTGTAATGTTCCCCTGGTCGCGGATGTGCATTTCACCTCGGATATCGCCATTGAAGCGGCCCAAGTGGTTGAAAAAGTACGCATCAATCCCGGCAATTTCCACCCGGATTTCGAGAAAGCGCGCGAGCAACTCGCACGGTTGGTAGAAGTATGCCGCAAACACGAGACGGCGTTGCGGATTGGCTTGAATCACGGTTCCCTGGGCAAGCGCATCACCGATTTGTACGGCAATACGCCGGTCGGAATGAAGGAGGCGGCGATGGAATGGCTGCGGATGTGCCGGGACCTGGATTTCGGACAGGTCGTGGTCTCTTTGAAGGCCAGCAATACACTCGTTATGCTGGAAGCCTACCGCCTGCTCGCCGCTGCGATGGAGCAGGAAGATTTCCACTTCCCCTTGCACTTGGGAGTTACCGAAGCCGGGAATGGCGAATCGGGCCGCATCAAGTCCTGCGTGGCCATTTCGACCTTGCTCGAAGAAGGCCTGGGCGACACCATCCGCGTGTCCCTGACCGAAGATCCCGCCGCCGAACTCCCCGTCGCCCGCTACTTGTCCCAACGCTATAGCGGTACGCTTTCCGCAGCCAGTTCTTTGACGCAGTGCTATAGCGACACGCTTACCGCGGCGCCTGACCCGGCCCTGGCGTTCGGCGACTATAGCGCCGAGCAGGTCCGCCTGATGCTGGATGCGGCCTGTGATTATGGCAAGAAACTCTTTGACAAGGAAATAGACGAACCGGTCCTGCACTGCCCCGGCCAAAGCGAGGCGTTCTGTGCCCATCTGGCGGATGAACTGATGCAGGCCTGCCGCCGCCGTTTCTACAAGAGCGAATACATCGCCTGCCCGGGTTGCGGCCGTACGATGTACAACCTGGAAAAAACCTTCAACGAAGTCCAGCGCCGCACCGCCCACCTCAAGGGCTATGTCATCGCGGTGATGGGCTGCATCGTCAACGGGCCCGGCGAAATGGCCGACGCCGACTGGGGCTATGTAGGCGAAGGCAACGGCAAAGTCTCCCTCTACCAAGGCAAGACTCCCCTACGCCGCCACATTCCCGAATCCGAAGCCATCGACCTCCTCCTCCAACTCATCCACGAATCCGAACAGCAAGGCTGAACGCGGATCGGGTACAAATTTGCAACTTTTACGGAATATCTGGCAAAGATATTTGGATATTTGAAAAAATATATCGTAAATTTGCAGCGATGATACGCTAGGAACGCGCGATAACTTCAAGCTTTAGTAATCATTATATGAGGTCGGATTATTCCGGCCTCAATTGTTCTATCAGAGCCG
>CADAFY010000091.1:5731-7780 GCA_902787255.1 uncultured Bacteroidia bacterium | reverse complement strand
TTGTCGAAGGCTTCTTCATTCATATAGCCCAGCATCAGCACCTTGCGGGTACGGATATCCTGGATGATGACGGGAAGCAAGCCGTCACCGGTCTTTTCTAAGGTAAAATCGGAAAATTTCATTATCGTATCGGAATGTTTTGTTTGCGTAATGCGTCCTTCAGGACGGGAATGGGGATTTCCCCATAGTGGAAAATACTGGCCGCGAGCGCCGCATCCGCCTTGCCTTTGGTCAAAACATCCACGATGTGCTCGATGGTCCCCGCCCCGCCGGAAGCGATGACCGGGATGCGCAGGCTGTCGCACAGTTTGGCGTACACCTCGCAGGGATAGCCCGCCTTGGTCCCGTCGTGGTCCATCGAAGTGAAGAGTATCTCCCCCGCTCCCCTTTCCTGGGCTTCCAACGCCCAGGAATAAAGTTCCTTGTCGCTGAGATTGCGGCCCCCGTGGGTGGTAGCCACCCAGCGGCCGTCGATATTTTTCGCATCGATGGCGCAGACCACGAACTGGCTGCCATACTGACGCGCAATTTGCGAAATCAATTCCGGATGGGCGATGGCGGCGCTGTTGACGGAGATTTTGTCAGCCCCGTTATCCAGCAGCCGGGCGGCATCTTCATAAGTAGAAATGCCCCCGCCCACCGTGAAAGGAATGTTGATGCAGGCGGCAATGCGGCCCACCAGATCCACGAAAGTCCGACGCCCTTCAAACGAGGCGCTGATATCCAGATAGACCAGTTCGTCCGCCCCTTCGAGCGAATATTTCCGTCCCATTTCTACGGCATCGCCCACCTCCTTGAGACCGACGAAATTGATGCCCTTGACAACCTGGCCATCCTTGACATCCAGACAAGGGATTATCCTCTTTGCGACCATTGGCGTATTTCCTCCAAACTGATTTTGTTTTCATATATCGCTTTCCCCGCAATCACTTTCCGCAGCCCCAAAGCGTCCAGCGCACGAATATCGTCCATCGAACTGATGCCGCCGCTGACCGTGAAATCCACCGACGGATAGCGAGCCTGCAGGTCCACATACAAATTCGTAGAGGGTCCCTGCAGCATTCCGTCCTTGGAAATGTCGGTGCAGACCACCTGGGAAAGGCCGTCGGGCAGGAACTGGTCCACCAGCGCTTCGATGCTGAGGGAAGTCCCCTCCTGCCAGCCTTTGACCGCGATGAAGCCGTCTTTGACATCGGCGCCCAGTATCATACGGGAAGGCCCGTACTGGCGCAGCCACTCCTGGAACAACGCCGGTTTGAGCGCCGCCACGCTGCCGATGATGGCGCAGGTTGCCCCCGCATCCAGCACCGACGAAAGCGCCTCGGAAGAGGAAATTCCCCCGCCCCATTCGATTTCGAGCGAAACGCTGCCGGCAAGTTCTTCCAGCACCTTCAGATTGCGGGGCTCGGAGACCTTGGCGCCGTCCAAGTCCACGATGTGAATGCGCTTGACCCCACAATCGGCATAGCGCAGGGCCATATCCAGGGGACGCTCGTCATAGACTTTCGTCTGCGCATAGTCCCCCTTGGTCAGGCGAACGCAGCGTCCTCCAATCAAATCTATCGCGGGAATAATAGCTATCATACGCTTGCTCTCCTCTATAAGGCCCTGTTCGCCGACACCCCCGCTTTTTTCCGGATGGAACTGGGTGCCGTAAAAATTCTCATACCGAAGGGCCGCGCTGAACAGCGTGTTCCCGTGACGGCAGGTAGCCACCGTGTCCTGGCAAAGGCCGGCGTAATAGGAATGCACAAAATACACGAAGCAGCCGCTTTCCATCCCCTTGAACAGTTTGCCGTCCAGATTGCCCAGGCTGTTCCAGCCCATATGCGGCACCTTGGCGTCGGGCGCGGCTTCGAAACGGCGGACGTGGGCGTCGAAAATTCCCAGCCCGTCGGTCGGACCTTCCTCACTGTCGCGGCACATCACCTGCAAGCCCACGCAAATGCCCAGAACGGGCTGGCGCAGGCTGCGAATCACATCGGGGAGACCCGCCGCGCGAAGGTTGTCCATCGCCGCCTTGGCACTGCCCACGCCGGGCAGAATCAC
>CADAFY010000091.1:0-5713 GCA_902787255.1 uncultured Bacteroidia bacterium | reverse complement strand
GTTGGTCAGGATCGGCGGTCAGGATATAGGGGCAGGACAGGCGCTCCAGGGCGTTTTCCACGGAGCGCAGGTTGCCGCATTTATAATCAACGATTGCTATCATACACTCAAGTTTCACTTATAGTATTTGTCTCAAATCAAGTTTCACTTATAGCCTTTATCTCAAATTTGAATGTCAGGTAGATTGTGAAACTTATTTCCTACCGCACATTCTTTCTTGTCTAACGTTACCCCATCCCCAAACCCCTTCCCTCGGGGAAGGGACTTTGTCGACCTATCGGTCTCCATAATTTTTCATAGCGTACCTTTACTGGAGGGCAGGGCCCTGGAATAAACATTGCGCGAGACCGCCTGACGGAGGGTGCGGGCAAAAGCCTTGAACACGCCCTCGATGAGGTGGTGGTTGTTCTCTCCCGTCGCCTTGATATGCAAATTGCAGTGCAGGGCGTCGGAAAGAGATTTGAAGAAATGCTTGAACATTTCCGTCGGGGTGTCGCCCACATATTCGCGGGTAAAGGGCACATCCCAGGCAAAGTCGCAGCGGCCGCCCAGATCGAGCAGCACCTGCGCTTCGCTTTCGTCCATCGGCAGGGCGAAACCATAACGGGCGATGCCGGCCTTGTTTCCCAGCGCCTGCAACAGGGCTTCTCCGAGGGCGATGCCCACATCTTCCATCGTATGGTGCTCATCCACCTGCAAATCGCCTTTGCAGCGAATCTTCAGGGACAGACCGCCGTGGTGCACGAGTTGGTCCAACATATGGTCGAAAAATTTCAAGCCGGTATCAATGGTGCTCTCCCCTCTTCCGTCCAAATCCACTTCAACATAGATATCGGTCTCGGCGGTCTTGCGCTGTACCACTGCGCAGCGCTGACTTTTGCGGACTTCTTCCGCCGCCCGGGCCCAACTTTGCGCGGCATCGGCCATTGCGTCTCCCGAACGGTCATCCGCAGCGCGACTGTCGATGCGCAGGAAACGACAGCCCAGGTTGGCGGCCAGTTCCTCGTCCGTATCCCGGTCGCCGATGACAAAACTGGCGCTCAAATCGTACGAGCCGTCCAGATAGGCGCCGAACATTCCGGTACGCGGCTTGCGCGTGGGAGCGTTGTCTTCGGGAAAACTCCGGTCAATCAATTCATCGGAAAAGACAACGCCTTCGCCCGCCAGGATGGAAAGCATCTTGCGGTGCGTAGGGTAGAAATCTTCCTCCGGATAGGAAGGGGTGCCGAGTCCGTCCTGGTTGGAAGCCAGCACCAACTCATAATCGAGGGCGGCGATGCTCCGAAGGGCGGAAATCGCGCCGGGCACAAACTCCATTTTCTCGAAACTGTCAATCTGTTCGTCAGCGGGTTCGCAGAGGATGGTCCCGTCCCGGTCGACAAAAATCACTTTTCTCATACTTGATAGTTTTTGAGGGCGTCCAACATAACATCGTTCTCCTCCTTCAGTCCGATGGTGATGCGCAGGCAGCCGGCACATCCTTTCACTTTGTTGCGGTTGCGCACAATCACGCCGCGGGAGACCAGCAGGTCATAGAGCGCGTCGGCATCCGTCACCTTCACCAGCAGGAAATTGGCCTGGCTGGGATAGACTTTCAGCACGCAAGGCAGACTTTGCAACGCATCGGCCACCCGTCCGCGTTCGGAGATAATCTCCTTCACCTGCGCGTCAATGGGGCTTTCCAAGGCCTTGACCACCGTTTTCTGGATCAGGGCGCTGATATTGTAGGGATATTTCACCTGGGACATCACGGAAATGACCGCCGGGTGGGCAAAAGCCAGCCCGAGCCGCAATCCGGCCAGTCCCCAAGCCTTCGAGAGCGTCTGGTATACCACGAGGTTGGGTTCTTTTTCCACCTCAAAACGCAGGGAAGGCTGGTCGCAGAAATCAATATAGGCTTCGTCCACCACAACCATCACCGGGGCGTTGCGTACAATGGACAGCAAATCTTCCCGCGTGAAGGCATTGCCCGAAGGGTTGTTGGGCGAACACAGGAAAATCGCCTTGGTATGCGCGTCACAGGCGGACAGAATGGCATCCACCGGCAGGGAGAAATTTTCTCCAAGAGCCACCCCGCGCACCGCCACGTCGTTGATAGCGGCGGAGACGGCATACATTCCGTAACTGGGCTCGATGGCGACCACATTGTCCACCCCGGGGGTGCAGAAGACGCGAAATACCAAATCAATGGCTTCGTCCGAACCGTTGCCGACGAAAATGGACTCCACCGGAACACCCTTGATCTCAGACAGACGCTGTTTCAGGGCCATCTGACGCGGGTCGGGATAACGGTTGTAGCCCGTCGGATAGGGACTCTCATTCGCATCCAGGAAGATGCCGAGCGTTCCTTTGTACTCATCCCGCGCTGTGGAATAGGGGGTCAGGCGGGCGATATTGGGGCGCACAAGGGCGCGAACTTGTTCGAGTGTCATCGTTTTCCCTCCTTTTCTTCGGTCGCTTTCGCTTCCCCGGCTTCCGCTTGCCCTTCTGCCAGCCGTACGCGCACGGCATTGGCGTGGGCATCCAGCCCTTCGGCCTCGGCCATCGTCACAATGGTCTTGGAAAGGGTCTGCAAGCCTTCGGGGGTGAGTTCCTGCAGGGTCATCTTGCGCATAAAACTGTCAATATTGACGCCGCTGTAGGAAGCCGCCCAGCCGCAAGTAGGCAGGGTGTGGTTGGTGCCGGAGGCATAGTCTCCCGCACTTTCGGGGGAATAATTTCCGATAAATACGCTGCCGGCCGCGGTAATGCGATCCGCAATCCGCCAAGGGTCCTGCACTGACAGAATCAAGTGCTCTGCCCCATAGGCATTGACCAGGTCCACGCGCTCGTTTTCATCTTCCAGCACAAAGAGCCGGCTCTTGGACAAAGAAGCCTGGACATAGTCCATACGCCCGAGCCGGGCGGCCTGCGAGAGCACTTCTTCCTTGACCTTTTCGGCAAAATCCACGCTGTCGCACACCAGCATCGCCTGACTGTCAGCCCCGTGCTCGGCCTGCGAAAGCAAGTCGGCCGCGACGAAAGCGGGACGGGCTGACGCATCGGCCAGCACCATCACCTCCGAAGGACCGGCGGGCATATCGATGGCCACCACGCGGCCGCCCAGGATTTGTTTGGCGGTCGTCACATATTGGTTGCCGGGCCCGAAAATCTTATCGACCTTGGGCACGCTGGCCGTACCGTAGGCCATCGCGGCCACCGCCTGGGCGCCGCCGAGTTTGAACACTTTTTCCACCCCGCAGGAACGGGCGCTGAACAGCACTTCGGGAGCCACTTTGCCGTCCTTGCCGGTGGGGGTGCAGAGAACGATAGTCTTGCAACCGGCCAGCCGGGCGGGCAGGGCCAGCATCAACACGGTGGAAAAGAGGGGCGCCGTACCGCCGGGGATATAGAGTCCCACCTTTTCGATGGGCACGGGACGCTGCCAGCATTTCACGCCGGGCATCGTTTCTACACACACCTCGCTCGGAAGTTGGGCCTTGTGAAAAGCCAGGATATTGGCCATAGCGCGGGCAATGGCTTGCTTGACCTCCATTTTGACGGCGGCTTCCGCCTCGTCAAATTCCTCCTGCGACACCTCAATGGCGTCGAGCGGACGATGGTCGATTTCCAGCGACAAGGCCTTCAGGGCCTCATCCCCCCGGGTTTTCACCCGTTCTATGATAGCCTCGACCCGTTCCCGGACGACAGGATTGTCCGAAGAAGGACGCTGGCAGAGTTCCGTCCAGCGCGAACGGTCGGGATTGATGAGTATCTCCATTACGGTATGATTTTATCCACATTCAACACCAGAATTCCCTCGGCTCCGATGGCCTTGAGTTGCCGAACTTTGTCCCACAAATCATTGCTGTCCACCACCGAATGGAGGGAGCACCAGCCTTCCGCCGCCAGGGGCATCACGGTCGGGCTGCGCATCGCCGGGAGAATTTTGATGGCCTCTTCCAGCGAAGCCTTGGGCAGATTCATCAGAATGTATTTCTTGCCCCGGCTGACTTTCTCGGACTCCATGCGGAATAACATCTCATCGAGCAGGGCCTGGTTTTCGGCAGAAAGTTCTCCGTATTTAACCAGCACGGCCTGGGAGAAGAATACCTTCTCCACTTCTTTCAGTCCGTTGGATACCAGCGTTCCGCCGGAAGAAACGATATCGAAAATGGCGTCCGCAATGCCGGCGGCGGGGGCGATTTCCACCGAACCGGTAATCACCTCAATGTCGGCCTGAATCCTCTGCTTGTCCAGATAATCCTTCAGGATTTTCGGATAGGAGGTGGCGATGCGTTTGCCCGCGAACCAGGAAGGACCGGGATAGTCCACATTTTTGGGCACGGCCAGGGAAATGCGGCACTGGCTGAAGCCCAGTTCCTTGACGATATCCACAGGCAGTCCTTTTTCAACCACTTCGTTATAACCGACAATACCCAGGTCGGCCGTGCCGTTATAGACCAACTGGGGGATGTCATCGTCGCGCATATAGAGCACTTCGATGGGGAAATTGGCCGCAGCGGCGAGGAATTTCCGTTTGGAATCATCAATGTCGATTCCGATTTCTCTTAAAAGCGCCATACTGTCTTCGTTGAGACGGCCTTTGGCTTGCATTGCAATGCGTAACATATCGTAAAATTTTTATTTATTCCACATAAAGTAACAACCCCTTGAGGTACTCCCCTTCCGGATGGTAGATATTGACGGGATGATCGGCGGGCTGGTTGAAACGGTCCAGAATGCGCACATTCCGGCCCACGCTGGCCGCTGCGCTGAACACCGCTTCCGCAAAAGCGATTTTATCTACCACCTGCGAGCAACTGAAGGTGAAAATCAATCCCCCGGGCGCAATTTTGGCGATGGCGGCCGCATTCAAGCGCTTGTAGGCGCGCAGGGCGTTGGACAAGGCACCGCGGTGCTTGGCAAAGGCGGGCGGATCCACAATCATCAGGTCGTAAGCATCCTCGGGAATGTTTTTCAAAAAATCGATGGCATCGGTGCAAAGCGCCTCGTGACGGGAAGCGAAAGTCGCTTGCCCTTGCGCCGCTTCCAGCCCTTGCACTGCTTCGGCATCCATCAGCGCCACATTGCGCTCGACCATATCGACTGCCCGGCGGGAAGAATCCACGGAGCAGACACTTTCTGCGCCGGCTGCCAGGGCATAGACGGAAAACCCGCCCGTATAGCAGAAGAGGTTGAGCACCCGTTTTCCGCGCGAGAGCGCTCCCACGGCCTTGCGGTTGTCCCGCTGGTCCAAGAAGAAGCCGGTTTTCTGACCGCCTTCCCAGTCCACATAGAAGCGATGGCCGTTCTCCAATACAGTGATTTCACCGGCCGTAAAATCCGGGCGGCGATAAAGGTAGCCGTCCACGAGGTCGAGGCCCGCCTTGAACGGCGCCGTGCCGCTGCTCTTGTCATAGACTGCCTTCAGGGCATCCCCATACAGGCTTTGCAGGGCCGCACAAATGCGGTTTTTGGCCCGGAACATCCCCACGGAATGGGCCTGCATCACGCAGACGCCATCGTAATAATCGATAATCAGACCGGGCAGGCCGTCTCCTTCTGCGTGGCACAGCCGGTAGCAGTTGGTCGCGCCCGCACAGTCGGCGCTTTCGCCCGCTCTGCTCGCGTCCGCACTCGCGTCGCATACAGCGCCCGCGCCCGCGTATGAAAAAACGGCACCGGTCTCCAGTCCGGCCTGACGGCGGAGTTCGAGCGCAGCACCCAGACG
>CADAFY010000090.1 GCA_902787255.1 uncultured Bacteroidia bacterium | reverse complement strand
CTGATTAAAAAATAAAGGAGAATATTATGGCGAACAATCCGCTGGTAGAAAAGATTCTGGGACTGAAACAGAAACACGAGGCCTTGCAGGAGCAACTGGCCGACCCCCAGGTAATTAGCGATATGAAGCGCTATGTTCAACTGTCCAAGGATTACAAGGAGTTGTCCCCGGTCATCAAGGCGGGGATGGCTTACAAAAAAGTCGTGGAGGACATTGAAGCGGCCAAAGACATTATTGCCAACGAAAAAGATGAAGAGTTGCGCGAGATGGCAAAAATGGAGCTCTCTGAACTGGAGCCGCGTCTTCCCGACATGGAGCAGGAAATCAAACTCCTGTTGATTCCGGCCGACCCCGAGGATGAGAAGAATGCCATCGTCGAGATTCGCGGCGGTGCAGGCGGTGACGAGGCGGCCATTTTTGCCGGCGACCTCTTCCGTATGTATGCCAAGTACATAGAGACCAAGGGCTGGAAACTCGAAGTGACTAGTTCTTCCGAAGGAACGGCAGGCGGTTTCAAGGAAATCGTGTTCAAGGTGAGCGGCGACCACGTGTACGGCACCCTCAAGTATGAGAGCGGCGTTCATCGCGTGCAGCGCGTTCCGCAGACCGAGACGCAGGGCCGCGTACAGACTTCCGCCGCTTCCGTGGCTGTGCTTCCCGAGGCGGGCGAGTTTGATATTGAATTGAATATGAACGATATCCGCAAGGATACTTTCTGCTCTTCCGGTCCCGGCGGCCAGTCGGTCAACACGACCTATTCCGCCATTCGCCTGACGCACATTCCCACGGGCATCGTCGTCCAGTGCCAGGATGAGAAATCCCAACTCAAGAACTTCGACAAGGCTCTCGCGGAATTGCGTACCCGTATTTATAATATGGAGTACCAGAAGTACTTGGATTCTATTTCGGCCAAACGCAAGACGATGGTGTCCACCGGTGACCGTTCTGCCAAAATCCGTACCTACAACTATCCCCAGTCCCGGGTGACAGACCATCGCATCGGCTATACGATGTACAATCTGCCCGTCTTTATGGACGGGGCTATTCAGGAAGTGATTGACCAACTGATTATCGCCGAGAATGCAGAGCGACTCAAAGAAGCCGGAGAGTGAGGTTGTGGGCTGGTACGCCCTTAAAGTGTTTTACAACCGCACCGAGCGGGTCCGTGAGGAAATCAGCGGGCTGGCCAAGGAGATTTATGCCCCGCGCAATGTCATTTCCTCGCTGATGTTCGTCCGGACTACTCCTGCCAAATTGGAATACATCCGCAAAGACCATTACAAACACCTGAAGGTCTATTCGCAGCCCGGGGAACGTACGCCCTATGTGATTCCGGACCGGGAGATGGAAGTCTTCAAGTTTGTCACCAGTATGGAGGACAAGAATCTGACTGTCATCGACCCGGAGGCTGTCAATTACAAAGCGGGAGAGCACGTGCGCGTGACCGGCGGCATCTTCAAGGGGGCTGAAGGATACATCAAGCGAATCCAGGGAAACAAGCGCCTGGTCGTGTCCATCGAGGGCATCGTAGCGGTCGCTACATCCTATATTCCGGCCGTTTATCTTGAAAAATTGGAAAAAGATGCCTAATTTTGCGGTATGGAAGTCAGTTGGACAAATATGCTGATCATTATGCTGGTCGCTTGGATTGCGGTGGAAGTCATCAATCCAAAAGTGCGTCGCATTGCAGTCAGCCGCAATATCGTGGACAATCCCGACGCCCGCAAACTCCAGCGTACCCCGGTGCCCCTTTTGGGCGGAGTTTCGGTGTTCTTCGGCATTGTCATCGGCCTGTGCGTGGCCCGTATGTTATTTAATACCAGCATCTTGTATCCCATACTTGTGGGACTTATCATTATGTTGTACGTCGGTACGGCGGATGATATACTGGGCTTGTCTCCTTATGTGCGTTTCGGGATGGAAATATTTGTGGTCATCGCGATGATGTCCATTAAGAATTTCGCCATCAATGATTTCCACGGGCTCTGGGGTATTGGCCGGATTCCCGACTGGGCAGCCTGGCTCTTTACCATTTTTGCCGTGGTGGGCATCATCAATTCCATCAACCTCATCGACGGGGTGGACGGTCTTTCCACCGGCTTCTGCATTATGTCGAGCCTGCTTTTCGGTTTCTTGTTCTTTGATGCCGGCGATTACACCTGGGCCTCCCTGGCGGCGGTTTGCGTGGGAGCCCTTCTGCCTTTCTTCCTGCACAATGTGTTCGGAAAGAAGTCCAAGATGTTCATCGGGGACGGCGGAACGCTGGTGATGGGGGTGGTCATTTCGTCTTTCGTCATCCGCACCCTTCAGTCCGGCTCATTGGTTGAACGCTATTTCAACCAGGATCGTATTTCCTTGGTTGCCTTCTCTCTGGCTGCCTTGTCTATTCCCGTGTTTGACACGGTCCGCGTGATGGGCGCCCGCATCGTACGCGGGCATTCTCCCTTCAAGCCGGATAAAACGCACCTGCACCACCTCTTTATCAGTATGGGGTATTCGCACATTGGGACCACCATCCGCGAGTTACTCCTCAATGCTTTCGTGGTGCTGTGCTGGTGGATTTCATTTATTTTGGGCGCCAGCGTAGATGTACAATGCTATGTGGTCATCGGAGTCAGTTTGTCAATAACTTGGTTATTCTATAGGATTATGGCCGAGCAGGTGCGGAAGGATACGCCTTTCATTCGTCAGGTCCGCCGTCTTGCTTACGGATCGCATATTGAGCGCAAGGGAATCTGGTATGTATTCCAGAAAGTGGTGGATAAATTTTACGAATAGGTGGTGAAGTTCTCAATTTCCCAATATCTGAGTCGGAACATTCCTCCGAAACTGGTCTTGTTTTTTGATGTTCTGCTGTCGGTCGGTGCCTCGGGTATCGTCCTGCTGCTGGTCTACTTCTTCGTTCACGTTCAGGTGAACTATGTTTTTGCGTGGGAGTATCTGGCATTTTCAGCGCTCTCTTCGCTAGTGGGATTCGCCCTGTTCTCCACCTATACCATCATTATCCGGCGAACCGATCTCAAAGATGTCTTGCAGTTTGTCTATGCGGTCGCCGTCAAAGCATTTTTGCTGGGCGTTATCTGGGCCATCGTCGGACGCTTCCGGATGGCTTCCGTGATGACCATCATTCCGGATTTCATCCTGACGCTGATGCTGTTGTTGTTCTCGCGCTATGTGTTGCTGGTGATTTACGATGTATATCGTCGGAAAATCCGCGAACGCAGCATCCGTACCCGCGTGCTGGTCTATGGCGTTTCCGAAGCCTCCCTGTCCCTGATTCCCCGTTTCAAGGAATCTCCTCGCTATGACATAGTCGGTTTCCTGTTAGCCGAGCAGCAGCGTCCGGTTAAAGTCAAGAGCGTTCAACTCTACACCTACGCCGACAAAGAGGATTTGACCTCCCTCGCCGAATCATTGGGCCTGGGTGCCATTCTCTTCGCTTCGGACAAAGATGCGGCGGACAACGACCGTCTGCTGGGCTTTGCCTCGGAATTGGGACTCAAGGTGCTGATTACCTCAGAAGCCCAGGAGTACAGCAGCGGCCTGAAAGTGCGTCAGGTGAAAATCGAAGACCTGCTGGAACGGGAACCCATCCGGCTTTCGACCGATAAAATTCAGGAGTCGCTCAAGGACAAGGTGGTGATGGTGACGGGAGCTGCCGGTTCCATCGGTTCGCAGTTGTGCCGTCAACTGGCGGGTTTCGGCGTGCGGCAACTGGTCTTGTTTGACAATGCGGAAACACCGATGCACCTGCTTCGTCTGGAACTGGAAGAGCATTTTCCTTCGCTTTCCTTCGTGCCCGTCATCGGGGACGTCCGTTTTGCCAGCCGGATTGATTATGTGATGCGTCGTTTCCATCCTCAGATTGTTTTCCACGCCGCGGCCTACAAACACGTGCCCCTGATGGAGGAGAATCCTTGTGAGGCCATTGGTGTCAATCTCGGCGGTACGCGTATCCTGGCCGACAAGTGTGTGGAATACGGGGTAGAAATGATGGTGATGATTTCTACGGACAAGGCCGTCAATCCGGCCAATGTGATGGGCTGCTCCAAACGCCTGGCTGAAATCTATGTCCAAAGTCTGGGGCTTCATTTGCAGGAGCAAGGCCGTGGTGCTACCAAATTTGTGACGACGCGCTTCGGCAATGTACTGGGCTCCAACGGCTCGGTGATTCCTCGTTTCCGCGAGCAGATTGCCGCCGGCGGTCCGGTGACCGTGACAGACCCCAGAATCAACCGTTTCTTTATGACCATTCCGGAAGCCTGTTCGCTGGTGCTGGAGGCCTCGGTGATGTCGGAGGGCAATGAAATCTTCGTTTTCGATATGGGGAAACCGGTTCTGATTGACCACCTGGCACGCCGTATGATAGAATTGGCCGGTTTCGTCCCGGATGAAGATATCCGCATCGTTTATACGGGCTTGCGTCCCGGTGAAAAATTGTATGAAGAGGTGTTGAGTGACGAAGAAAATACGCTCCCGACCTCTCACGAACGCATCCGTATCGCCCGTGTCCGCGACTATCCGTACAACCAGGCCTGTCAGTATACGGAGCAGCTCAATGATTTTGTACGCCAGGCCGATGTGCCGGCCTTGATTCAATTGATGAAGGAAATCGTGCCCGAGTACATCAGCAATAACTCGGAGTTCGAGGCCTACGACAACAAATAATTACCTGTATTTGTTTTCCTCTTCCAACATTCCCAGATAGGACTGGTAGCGTTCCGGTGCTATTTCTCCTTTTTCCAGGGCCTCTTTGACCGCGCAGCCGGGTTCGTGGGTGTGGGTACAGGGCTGGTAGCGGCACGCCGCTCCGATGCGCAGCATTTCCGGGAAATACAAGGCGATTTCTTCCTTTTCCACTCCGCTCAGGCCGAAGGCGCGCAAGCCCGGACTGTCGATGACGAATCCGTCCCGGCCGCCATTGAGCGGAAACATTTCATAAAAAGTCGTCGTGTGGCGGCCTTGCAGATGGGCCGTGGAAAGGGCGGCGGTCTTTGGTTCGACCGAGGGGTCGAGGGCCTTGATGAGGCTGGATTTCCCGACGCCCGAGTCCCCGCAGAAGAGGCAGACCTTCTCCCGGCATCGGCTCCGGACTTCTTCGATGCCTTCTCCCGTGCGCGTGGAGCAGGGGAGGACTTCGTAGCCGGCCGACTGGTAGATGGCCAGGAAATCTTCAATGGCTCCGGGCATTTCCTCCCGGTACAAATCCGTTTTGTTGAGCAGGATGGTGGCGGGGATGCCGAACATCTCGCAGGTGACCAGAATCCGGTCCAGGAAGGGAAGTTTCACTTCCGGAAAACTGCAGCCCTCAGAGTTCTTTTTCGGATGGACTTGCAATCATTTGGGATTACTCTGATAATCTTTATGGCTTCATTGATCCTGACGGGAATGTGGTGATAGAACCACAATATGAAGTCGCTTATGAATTCAGTGAAGGCATGGCTGTGGTGTTGGATACTGACGGCGGGAAATACGGTTTCATCGATAAGAAAGGCGATCTGGTGATTCCTTGTCAGTGGGATGATGCCTATGATTTCTGTGAAGGTTTGGCAAGGGTGCAGGACAACAATGGAAAGTATGGCTTTATTGATCAGACTGGAAAACTTGTGATTCCTTGCCAGTGGGATGATGCCAATGATTTCAGTGATGGTTTGGCAAGGGTGCGCAACAATAGAAAGTATGGCTATATTGACAAAACAGGCAAGGTAGTGAAGAGAGATTAGCCTGATACAAGTAGTATGAAGACAAATCCTTTGGTAAAGTTAGGAAATGTGCCTGTACAAACGGGGACTATCGCTGCCTGCTTTGATTACTTGTTATCGCCCGGCGAGAAGATTAGGGCATTGGAGAAGGACGGGCAGTTGATTCGTCTGAAGAGAGGGCTGTATGTAGTGAGCAGCGAGGTGAGCGGGAAACCGGTCAATGCTTGCCTTTGCGCCAACCATATCTATGGTCCTTCGTACGTGTCGCAACAATGGGCACTTCGTTGGTACGGACTGATACCTGAAAGGGTTTATACGATGACCTCGGTCACTACCAAGCGCAGCCGCATGTTTGAGAACTCATTAGGTCGTTTTACATACGAACAAGTGAAGCCTGAGTATTTTGCCATCGGTGTCAATGGCGTGGAGGAGGACGGCATCACATTCATGATGGCCGGCCGTGAGAAGGCATTGTGTGATTTGATTCTTCATGACACCTATCTGCCACAGCAGTCCGTCAAGGGCTTATGGCAATATTTGGAAGAAGACATCCGCTTCGATGTGGACGAACTGGCCACATTCGATGTCAGCATCATCGAGGCGTGTGCCAGGTCAGGGCGAAAGGAGAACATATTGAACAACCTTATAAAGATTTTGAAGCGATGACAATTTATGACCAGATGGTGGCTGCATACGCACAACAGCGTGGAACGGCCACGCCGAACGTAGAACAGGAAGTGATGCAGCGGATTGCTCTTGCGGGTCTGCATAGGGGAGGATTCTTCCAACATGCGGCCTTTTATGGCGGCACCTGTTTGAGGCTGTTTCACAATCTTCCTAGATTCTCCGAGGACATGGACTTCTCGCTGACCGAGAAGCGCAATGATGTTCATATCGAGAACTATTTCCCAGCCAT
>CADAFY010000089.1 GCA_902787255.1 uncultured Bacteroidia bacterium | reverse complement strand
ATCATTGAAACACTCAAAAAAGATATTCTCAATACGAGAATACAGAAATCCGATGCAACTTATGAACTGCTTGACAGACGTGGAAAAAAAGTGCATAACTCTCAGAGAGAATTTTCCGAAATGGCGAAAAAAGCCCTCTCTGCAAAAATCAGCACAGTCAATGAAGAAAAACTCTTTGTTCCGCTTACAAGCGAGAACTTCAAAGAAAACTATGACGAAAATTTATGACAATTTTTTTCAATATTCTCTTGTAAATTTATTGAAAATATTGTAAAATTGTTATCAGATATATTTAGAGTAAAGGAGTGCATACAAATTGAAAAGAGTCGGAATACTTACCAGCGGCGGTGACTGTCAGGGACTGAACTCCGCTATCAGAGGTCTTGCCAAGGGACTGTATGAACATTACGGAAACAATGTCGAAATTTACGGTATCATTGACGGCTACAGAGGTCTTATCGAAGGCGAATACCGTTTGATGAAACCCGAAGATTGTTCGGGTATTCTCACCATAGGCGGTACTATCCTCGGTACTTCAAGACAGCCGTTTAAACTCATGCGTGTCATTGACGATGAAACAAGCATTGATAAAGTTGCCGAAATGAAAAAGCACTACAATGCAATGAAACTGGACTGCCTTGTTGTACTGGGCGGCAACGGTACGCATAAAAGTGCGAATATGCTTTCCGAAGAGGGCTTGAATGTCGTCAGTATGCCGAAAACCATTGACAATGATATCTGGGGTACAGATGTAACATTCGGATTCCAGAGTGCCGTTGATATCGCTACCAATGTCATAGACTGCATACACACGACAGCGACTTCTCACGGACGTGTATTTATCGTGGAGTGCATGGGACATAAAGCCGGCTGGCTTACTCTTTATGCAGGCGTTGCAGGCGGTGCAGATGTTATTCTTATTCCTGAAATCCCCTATAAAATCAAGAATGTCATTAACTGTATCAAGAAACGTACCAAAGAGGGAAAAACATTCTCCATTCTTGCCGTTGCAGAGGGTGCTATCGAAGAAGAAGTTGCCAAACTCCCCAAGAAAAAGAGAAAAGAAGCTATCGCTAATTTGATGTACCCGTCCATTTCCTATAAAATTGCACATGAAATCGAAGAGGCTACCGGTCAGGAAACCCGTGTAACAGTGCCGGGACATTTCCAGAGAGGCGGAAGTCCCGACGCTTACGACAGATTTATTACCACACGTTTCGGTGCAGCAGCCGCACAGTTCATTATTGAAGGCAAATACGGCTACATGACAGGCATGGTAAACGGTGAAATCGTTCCCGTACCGCTGAAAGAAGTGGCAGGAAAACTCAAAGAAGTGCCTGTTGACTGTCCTGTTATCCAATCGGCAAAGAGTATCGGTATCAGTTTCGGTGACGAATAAAAATTCAACGGAGAGTGAATTCTTTCACTCCCCGTTTTTTTATTGCTTATAAAATTTCGTCTGGTCTATCAGGTCATTCAGTTCATTGATTGCCGCATTGTTATTCAATGCTTCTTCACTGAAATCATCGAGTTTTGCCAGTTCCAGCAAAAGCCTGTCCAACTTACTGATGATATTTTCATTGGCTTCCACAATCTTTTTAACATAATTGATATGCTCAGTATATATTTTCAGTCTTTCTTGTCTTGCCGATACCGACATATTCACATTCCTGTCCGATATCCTGAAATAATCCTTGGTATCAAAGATATTGATTCTCTTTACCATTGTTTTGACATTGGCATAAAATCTTGTAGTCGCATCTTCAATGATACCTTTGAATCTTTTATACGTCATTTCATGCGGCTTGAAATGGCTCGTCAGGATATCATTGAGCTTTTGCAGACGTGTCTGTATCTGTTCGATATGCTCTTTCGTCACTTCAATTTCACTGCTGAATACGGGATTTTCTGCACTCTTGTTCAGCACTTCAAGATACTTGTTTTTACGTCTTTCTTCGGGAGATTCTTCAGGCTGTACAGGTTCTTCCTCTTTAGGCTTCCATGCAAACCAGCTTCTCAAAGTATCCATGAAAGACGGCTTTTTCTGTTCGGGAATGGCAAGATTTTCTTCTCTTATTTCCCTGTCGGTATCCATCAATTCTTCTTCGGGGCTTTCGGTGCGTGTGATATCAATGATATCTTTGATTTCATCAATCGATATATTATCCACACTCTGTACGATTGCCGCTTTAGTACCCTGTCCGGCTTTATCCCTGTTTTTGCTTGTGAAAAATCCGTGAAATTCAAGCACTTTATCTGAGCGTTCCAACGGCTTTTCAAGCCATTTTTCCGCAAAGTTCACGCTGTCTGTCAGGATATCGTTCTTATTGACGGACGAACTGCCTTTTCCGCTCGGAAATTCCGCCCACAAGCCTGAATTCACAAGCATATTTTTTCTTTCCTGCATTCCGGCACTGTCCCACTGAAAAGAAATTTCTGCCATATCCATCATTTCATACGCATACTGATACAATTCATTGTACCATGCCTGCCAGAACGGGCGGTATTCCGGAAAATCCTTTGCAATATAGACAAGCGGTTTCTGTACAGCCGATTTCATATAATTATTCCAGACATCCTGCAAAGGCACTGTTGACATATTGTGATAGGCACATATATTCATATAGCTGTAAAAATCAAGCACATATTCATATCCAAGTCCCATCCACTGATACAGATTTGTTCTGATATCTTCTTCCCACGTCTTATTATACTTTTTAATCGTATCCTTTAAATTCAGCCAACATGAAAAAGGCAGTTTCTTCAACTCATACAATACAGAACCTTCTTCACCGTCATCGTATGCCCTGTCAATGTCTATCGAATTTTTCAGTATACTCGGAGTAATGACATAACTTTCTTTGTCGTGGATGGACTCGGAGAACCAACGGTCCAGGGCCAGTCCGATGACCGCTTGAATCTCGCCGGAAGTCTCCATCGAGAGCGCTGTCGCAATCGCGGCCGCTACTTCATCGTCCGCTTTAGATTTTGGAACGACTGTTTTAGGGGCTTTCTTCTTCCTGTTACTCAGCCAGCCGACGAAGCGGTAGCAGTATTGCAGCAGAAAGAGGGTGAGGAAGACGACGCAGATGGCCACCAGGGTCATAATCCATCCATTGGGATCCTGCTCGGCCATACGCGCCGCTTTCGAGGCGACATCCAATAGTACCAGCGTCATCATAGCGGCAGATTATCGTGTTTCTTGGCGGGACGTTCCTGCTTCTTGCCGGCGAGTTGTTCGAGGGCGCGGCACACGCGGAAACGGGTGTTGCGCGGCTCGATGACATCGTCGATGTAGCCGTAGGACGCGGCTTCGTAGGGATTGCAGAAGAGGGCGTCGTATTCGTCTTTCTTCTCCTGCCGCAAGGCCGATTGTTTGGCCGGGTCGAGTTCCGCCTTGAGTTCTTTGCCATAGAGGATTTCCACGGCTCCGTCCGCGCCCATCACGGCGATGTTGGCGGAGGGCCAGGCGTAGTTGATGTCGCCCTGGAGTTGTTTGCAACTCATCACGATGTGGGCGCCGCCGTAACTCTTGCGCAGGGTGACCGTCACCTTGGGCACGGTAGCTTCGCCGTAGGCATAGAGCAGTTTGGCTCCGTTGGCGATGATGCCGCCGTACTCCTGCTGGGTGCCGCACAAAAATCCCGGCACATCCACCAGGGTAACCAGCGGAATGTTGAAGGCGTCGCAGAAACGCACGAAACGGGCGGCTTTGCGTGATGCGTTGATGTCCAGCACGCCCGCCAGCACGGAGGGCTGGTTGGCCACGATGCCTACGCTGCGGCCGTTGCAATGGGCAAAGCCGATGATGATATTTTTCGCCCAACTCTTGTGGACTTCGAGGAATTCGCCGTCATCGACGATGCTGCCGATGACTTTGTACATATCGTAGGCCTTGTTGGGGTTGTCGGGAATCAGGTCATTGAGACTGTCATCGATGCGTCCGGCCGGGTCGGAGGTTTCTTTGAAGGGGGCCGCTTCCCGGTTGCTGGAAGGCAGGAAGGAGAGCAGTCGGCGAATCAGGCCGAGTCCTTCTTCTTCGCTGGCAGCGGCAAAATGGGCCACGCCGCTTTTGGTGGAATGGACGCGCGCACCGCCCAGTTCTTCCTGGCTCACCGTTTCGCCCGTCACGCTCTTGACGACCGCGGGCCCGGTCAGGAACATATAGGAGGTGTCCTGAATCATAATGTTGAAATCGGTCAGGGCGGGGGAATAGACGGCTCCGCCGGCGCAGGGACCGAAAATGCCGGAAATCTGGGGGATGACGCCAGAGGCGAGGATGTTGCGTTCGAAAATCTCTCCGTAGCCGGCCAGGGCGCAGACGCCTTCCTGGATACGGGCACCGCCGCTGTCGTTGAGCGCGATGCAGGGCGCCCCCACGCGCATTGCCAAATCCTGTACTTTGCAGATTTTCTGGGCCTGTGTCTCGGACAGGGAACCACCGTTGACGGTGAAGTCCTGGGCATAGACATAGACCAGGCGGCCGTCTATCGTTCCGCAGCCGGCTACCACGCCGTCGCCGTCCACTTTGTTTTTGTCCATTCCGAAGTGGGTGCAACGGTGCTGCTTGAACATATCGTATTCCTCGAAGCTGCCGGCATCCAACAGGGCGGCAAGCCGTTCGCGGGCGGTCATTTTCCCTTTGGCGTGCTGGGCTTCAATGCGTTTGGCACCGCCGCCGAGGGCCGCTTTTTCGCGGCGTTCGACCAGTTGCGCGATTCTTTCACTTTGCTTGGTTGTCATTGCGTTTGTCTATCATCACTCTCAACGAGCATTATTATACAAAGATACGAGCAAGCCGAGAGAAAAGCAAATTTGTTAGAACAATTTATTCATTAATGAAGGGTTGAAGGTACTCCCAAATGCGGTCGATCCAGTTGTAACTGCCGGTTCCGGGTGAGGCCTGCCGGTAGAAGCAGTGCTCGCGAAGAGCCAGGGTATGCAGTTCGCTCTGGATACCCATACTTCGCATCTTTTCCCAGACCTTGACCGAACCCATGGACGCATAGCCGTCTGCATCGCCGTGAAGGAGGAGCATCGGGGCCGTGTCGAGGTCGAAGGAGAACTCGGGAACCAGTATATCCGCGTCTGTATTGCCGCCGTTTTTATTGTGCCCATTGATTCCGTCGCTTAAAACATAGGCGGGATAAATTCCGATTCCCCAAGCTACTTTGCAGGAAAGTTTGTCGGTGTCGTCGACTTTCAGGTAGGAGTTGTGCCGGGAGGAGGTGACGCCCATCAGGGTGAGGTGACCGCCTGCAGAAGAGCCCATAATGCCGATTTTCTCCGCATCGAGACCCAGCGAGTCTGCTTGCGAACGGACGAGGCGAATGGTGCGCTGGAGGTCTTGCCAGGCCGTGGTGTGCTTGGCTAGGCCTTCGGGACGGGGTGTGCGGTATTTGAGTGTGACGACCGTCATTCCTTTTTCGTTTAAATATCGTCGCACGGGCGCGACTTCGAAGCCATCGGGATCGTTGCCTTTATAACCGCCTCCGGAGTAGATGATCTGGATGGCGCGGGTGGTCTGCTTTTTGGGGAAATGCCATTCCAGATAGGGGACGCATTGGTCTTCCCGGAAGTCAGGCGTCTTGCCTTCGGGCCAAATGTCCTGTTTGACGACTCGCGCACGGGCATCATCGGAGGCATAACGCTCTTTCAGGACTTCTTCCGGGGCCAGGGGACCGAGCCAACCCATCTGGGTCATAAACTCGATGGCGCGCTCCAGTCCGAAGGCTCCGTGTCCCTTGTTGGGATAGAGATGCAGTTCGGCGGGGATGCCCATTGTGCGCAGTTTGCGGTAAATCAGGGTGGAGCCGTTGGGGGTGTAGGGGTCTTTTCCTCCGTGGTGGAGGCTCATCGGGCAGGTCTTTTCATCGAAGGCAAAAACCTGGCTCA
>CADAFY010000088.1 GCA_902787255.1 uncultured Bacteroidia bacterium | reverse complement strand
GCCGCGAGATATGAGAGGGACGAATTCATCGGGCGCAAAGTTAGAGCAAATCAGCGAATTATGCAACATCTTTTCCAAATTAGTGGTAAATAGCGCGAGGGCCGAGAGATCCTACTCCTCCATCCCCGAAGTCTTCCGGCATATTTCCCCCTTGCACTTATAGGCCTATCCATTAACCAATTAAGAAAAAGGACCTACCTCAAATGAAGTAAGTCCTTTTTAATAAGCATTTAATACATAGCAGGTTATCCGCCTGCCCAATAAGCGCTCACTTAACCTTAGATCAACGGCTCGGCGGTCATAGCGGCGGGCTGGGGAATGCCCATCAGTTTGAGGATGGTGGGCGCGACGTTGCAGAGGGCCCCGTCCTTGACGGACTTGACCTCGTCGCCGGCGTTGATGACGATGAACTGAACGGGATTGAGCGAGTGGGCCGTATTGGGTGAGCCGTCCTCATTGACCGCATAGTCGGCATTGCCGTGGTCCGCCGTCAACAGCACCACATAGCCGTGCTCGATGGCCGCGGTCACTACTTTCTTGACGCAATTGTCAATGGTCTCGACCGCCTTGCAAATCGCCGGATAAACACCCGTATGGCCTACCATATCGCCATTGGCGAAATTCAAGATAATCATATCTTCCACCTCGGAGTTGATGGCAGCGACCAATTTCTCGGTCACCTCGGGCGCGCTCATTTCAGGCTGGAGATCGTAGGTCGCCACCTTCGGGGAATTGACAAGGATGCGGTCTTCGCCTTCGAACTGCGCCTCGCGGCCGCCATTGAAGAAGAAAGTCACGTGGGCGTATTTCTCCGTCTCGGCGATGCGCAACTGACGCTTGCCGGCGCGGGACACCGTCTCACCCAGGGTATCTTCCACATTCTCCTTGTCAAACAGGATGTGCAGTCCCGTGAAAGAAGCATCGTAGGGAGTCATACAGCAATAGTACAGCGGAAGCGTGTGCATCCCCATTTCAGGCATATCCTGCTGGGTCAGCACCGCCGTGATTTCGCGGGCGCGGTCGTTGCGGAAATTGAAGAAAATCACAGCGTCGCCCTCTTCCACCTTGCCGATGGCCTGTCCGTCGGCACCCGTGATGACGATAGGCTTGATGAATTCGTCCGTCACATCGGCGGCATAGGATGCCTCGATGCCTTCCAACGCGCTGGAGAAAGCGGCTCCCTTTCCGTTGACGAGCAAGTCATACGCCTCTTTGACGCGCTCCCAACGTTTGTCGCGGTCCATCGCATAGAAACGACCGCAAACGGAAGCCACACGACCGGTCGTCCTGGCCATTTCCGCCTCCAAATCCGCCACAAAACCTTTGCCGCTGCGCGGGTCGGTATCGCGCCCGTCCATAAAGCAATGCACGAAGACGTCTTTCAGTCCGTACTGCTGCGCCACGGCCAGGAACTCATATACGTGGGCCAGCGAAGAATGCACGCCGCCCATCGAGGCCAGCCCCATCAGGTGCAGTTTTTTGCCCGACTGCTTGACATAGTCGTAGGCCGCCTTGATTTCGGGTTTCTCCAGCAACTTGTGCTCCCGGCAGGCGATATTGATTTTCACCAAATCCTGATAGACCACGCGGCCAGCGCCCAGGTTGAGGTGGCCCACCTCACTGTTGCCCATCTGACCGTCCGGCAGACCGACATACTCTCCGCAGGCCTGCAGATGCGCCATCGGATATTTGGCCCGGAGCGAATCGATAAAAGGAGCGCCCTGGGTGTAAATCGCATTGCTGTGGTCGTGACGACCTTCGCCCCAACCATCCAAAATCATCAAAAGTACTTTCTTGTTCATATCGTGTAAAATTTTGTTGCAAGTTTTCCGCCTCGTCAAGAGGCGCAAATTAATCTCGCAAAATTACGCATTTTTGCGGAATTTTACTTATTTTTGTGTGATTATTGTACGATGTATGAGTAAAAAGAAGAAAAAGAAATCCGCTCCGGCCCGCGTGGTAGTCGGTATTGCGAAAATGTCGCGGGATGGTTCCCTTTTGGTCAAAGTGGAAGGAGAAGAGGACGATTATTTTGTGCGGCCGACCCGCACCCTGACCGCGCTGGACGGCGATACGGTCAAACTGAGCGTCACCAAGGAGCCCGGCGTCCGCGTGCGGCCCGAGGGCGTCGTGATTGAGATTGTCCAGCGCTCCCACAAACAGTTCGTGGGCATACTCCACGTGGTGGGTGAACAGGCCTGGGTGCTGATGCAGGGCAAGAATATGCCCTACGACATACAGGTGACTGTCGGCGCCGACCGTCCCGGCAGCATCATTCCCGAAGACGGGGACCAATTCCGCCTCTATAAAATCTATGACGAAGACGGTAATGAACTCATCGCCCGCAAGGGCGAAAAAGTGGGCGTCGTCGTCGATTTCTGGAAACGCGGCGATCCCTGTCCCAGCGGCCACCTGACCGATGTACTGGGCATGCCCGGCGAGAACAATACGGAGATGCACGCCATCCTGGCGGAATTCAACCTCCCCTACCGCTTCGAGCCGGCCGTAGCCAAAGCCGCCGACAGCATCAGCGAAGTCATTACTGATAAGGATTTGAAAGGCCGCGAGGACTTCCGCAAGACCCTGACCTTCACTATCGACCCCTCCGATGCCAAGGACTTCGACGATGCGCTTTCGTTCCAAGTATTGAAGAACGGGAACTACGAAGTCGGCGTGCATATCGCGGATGTCACCCATTATGTAAAAGTAGGTTCCGCCGTAGATGAGGAAGCCAAAGAAAGGGGCACTTCCGTCTATCTGGTGGACCGGACCGTCCCGATGCTGCCGGAGAAACTCTCCAACAAACTTTGCTCCCTGCGTCCCCACGAAGACAAACTCACCTTCTCCGTAGTGCTCGAACTCACCCCCGAAGCGAAAATCGTTGCCTCGCGCATCGTGCGCACCATCATTGACTCCGACTGGCGCTTCGACTACGAGGGCGCCCAAGCCATCATCGACAGCGGGGACGCTACCCTCGGCGGCGTTCCGGAGCCCGTCGGGCAGGCCGTGTTGAAACTTCACCAACTGGCCACCATCATCCGCCGGAAACGTTTTGCAGCCGGCTCCATTGACTTCAACCGTCCCGAAATGAAAGTGCGGGTGGACGAAAAAGGCCGTCCGGTGGAAATCTTCCAGAAATTCAGCAAGGAAGCCAACTGGCTCATCGAAGAATTTATGTTGCTGGCCAATAAGACGGTGGCGGAATTCGTTGGCAAGGGTGCCGGGGAAAAACTTCCCGCCGGGGCACAGAAGACCTTCGTCTATCGTATCCACGACGAGCCGAATGTCTTCAAAATCGACTCCCTGCGCAATTTTGCCCGCAATTTCGGCTACAAGATGGGCCCGACCAATTCCGGCAAGGAAATCGCTACTTCGCTCAAGGAACTCTTCAACGAAGCCGTCGGAAAGCCGGAAATCAACGCCCTGGAAATGATTGCCCTGCGTTCGATGGCCAAAGCCATCTATTCGACCGACAATATCGGGCACTACAGCCTGGCCTTCCCCTACTACACCCATTTCACCTCCCCCATCCGCCGCTACCCCGATATGATGGTGCACCGCCTGCTGACGCTGTACCTGGGCGGGGGCGCTTCCGCTTCAAAAGAGAGTTACGAACAACTCTGCAAGCATTGTTCAGACCGGGAGCAGGTGGCCGCCGATGCGGAACGCGCCAGCATCAAGTACAAACTGGTGGAATATATGTCCGAGCGCATCGGAGAAGAGTTTGTCGGACACATTTCCGGACTCACCGACTGGGGAATGTATGTCGAGGTGGAGCCCACCAAAATCGAGGGTATGGTTCCCCTGCGGGAAATCACCACGGATTTCTTCGATTTCGATGAAGAAAACTACCGCCTGGTGGGCCGCCGCACCCGCCAGGCATACTACCTGGGCGAAGAAGTTCGCGTCCGCGTGAAGAACACCTCCCTGGAGCAGAAACTGCTGGACTACGAACTTATCCCCGACCCGGCGAAAAAGGCCGACCCTAATGTTCTCAGCGGACGATCCCGTTATTACTCGGAAGGCCGCACCAACGCCGGTGGAAATGAGCATCACAACGGAGGCAAGCCCTTCAAGGGTGCAAAATCGGGCGGTAAGAAAGCAAGCGGTACTTCCAAAAGAACAGGAACCAGCCAGAAGTCCGGAAAGAAACGCAAATAACACAGAGAACGATGGATAGAAGAGACTTCCTCAAATCTGCCCTGCTCTCCGGCGGCGCAATTTTGCTGAACGACTGGAAAGAAGCCTTCGCCCGCGGCACCCGGGACCCTCAAGTCGGCAAAGTGTGGCAGGGATGGAAAGAAGGAGAGTTCCAGATTCATTTCATCTACACGGGCGTGGGAGAATCCCTGTTCCTGATTTTCCCCGACGGAACGACGATGTTGCTGGACTGCGGCGATTTCGATGCGGCCGCCCGGGGCGACAAGGCCGTTCCCATCCTGCCGAATCCCTCCCGCCACGCGGGAGAATGGATTGCCCGCTATGTCACCCGTGTCAATCCCGCCATCACGGATGTCGATTATATGCTGCTCTCCCACTACCACAGCGACCACGGCGGCAGCGACGATTTCTACACCGAAAAACACATACGGGACGGCGAAGAATATCCCCTCAGCGGATTCTCGCTGGCGGCCGAGATGCTCCGTTTCAGCAAAGCCATCGACCGCAGTTACCCCGACACGGACGATGCACACAAGTATGCCGGAGATGACTGCGTAAACCAGATGCGACGCTTCTACCGCTATATGGAAAAGCACCGGGGCCTCGTTATCGAGAAATGCCGTCTCGGAGCAAGTGACCAGATTGTCCAACTCAAGCATCCTGACAAATATCCCGATTTTTCGGTCCGGAACATCTGCGGCAACGGATGTATCGCCGATGAAAACGGTCATATCACCGACCTATACGCCGCGCGTCACGCCTTGGGAAAGACAACCAAGAACGAGAATGCTATGAGTCTGGGGCAGATATTTACCTACGGTCCCTTCAAGTTTTTCACGGCCGGCGACTTCTCGCACCGCTTCACGGACCCGGACGGCACGCCGCGTTTTATTGAGGATGACCTGGCCTCAGTCTGCCCCGCGGTACAAGTTGCCAAAGTCAACCACCACGGCCACCATTCGATGAGTCCCAAACTGGCCTCCGCCCTTCGTCCACGCGTGTGGGTGAGTTGCGTGTGGGACCAGTTGCACAACCTGCCCGACTCTATGAGCATCATTGCCGACCGCGCCAACTACCCCGGCGAGCGCCTCATCTGCCCTACGATGATGCCGGCGGAGCGGCGGGCCAAGGACGGGAATGCGGACTGGATGAAAGATGTCGCCAAGGAATCCTATGACGGCGGGCATGTCGTGGTC
This sequence comes from uncultured Bacteroidia bacterium, assembly GCA_902787255.1. Classification (GTDB taxonomy): domain Bacteria; phylum Bacteroidota; class Bacteroidia; order Bacteroidales; family UBA932; genus Cryptobacteroides. The sequence goes on along the minus strand of CADAFY010000088.1, from coordinate 1,288 downwards.
AATGTCGAGAAAGGCGGCCGGCGCTACAGCGTCACCTACCTCACCGCCCAGGACGAATCGATGACCGTCAAGAGCGTACTGCACTTCAACAGCAAAAAACTGTAAAAGCCGCTGCATAGACGCTTAGTTTTATATTTGCCAAATCAATGGACGACTCGAGTATTTTGATAGTCTTGATAGAGGGCGACGGGACCGTAGTGCCATAACTTGGTATCTTCTTTTTCCAATCGACGATAGGTATCGGACGAATAGAATCTCGTAACGGCCTCAAGCGGACTTATATGCTCATCTTCAGCAATAAAGCCTGCCACGGCGGCAACTTTCCCAGCCAGAATCAAGTATAAGTTCTTTTGAGTAATCTCCGCTCTCATTAGAAAACCTCCTTCGCTTCAATAAATGTTAGATACGCCAACGATTTATCCGTATGGAAAAGCATTTGATCAATAAGACTATATGTCTTTAACTCCCCTATCAACTCCTGCTTGCTCAACAAGCCTTGCTCGTAAAGTGCAAAAGCCGCGTAGACACGATTTAGCATAAACAAAATCGACCCAATCATCAGCGGGTGGAGAATGAAACACAAGACAGTTCAGACACGAGAATGCGGATTCGTCAAAATTGTAAACATTGACATAGCCCGCATTTTGGTATTCACGATTTCTTAGAGTCCAGTCCTTCGCTTGCTTTTCTGACGTAGTAGTATAGAAGCCCGCACCATAGTCCAGCGTGCGGTTCGGGACCAAAATCCTAGGAGTACTGACAACGACCGAGCTACCGTGAAAGAGTTTCATTTTTTCATCCGTTCTTCAATTTCTTCTAAAAGCCATGGCATTCCCTGCGTATGAAGAAGATCATAATTATCAGCAAGGTATTCTTTTATCTGATACCTATCGAAGAGTTCAGACACTTCACCTCCTGTGAGGGAGTACTTGTTTTTATACCCCTCCACGCAAAATGCGACAAAAAAGAGTATGTCCGTATCTCGCTGGCTCATTGTGCAAATTTACAAGCAAGTTGAGAGAAAAACAAATTTTTTGGTCTTTGCACAAAAAAACGGAGGTGGAATAAAAAAAGCCGCTGTATTTTCGACACAGCGGCTTTTATAGCAAAGACTGTTGACAAGTAGGCTTGTATCGCACCTGCAGCGAGTGGCCGATTGCTCGGCGTCGCTGTCCCATCGAGAGCATTCAGGTCAAGACCACGCTCCAAAAAGGAGGTGTTCCAGCCACACCTTCCGGTACGGCTACCTTGTTACGACTTAGCCCCAGTCACCGGTTTTGCCCTAGGC
>CADAFY010000087.1 GCA_902787255.1 uncultured Bacteroidia bacterium | reverse complement strand
AAACGCATATTCTTGTCCGTAAAAGTGTCTTTGTCAAACCAAGCCGGAGCCTGGGGCAGGCGTTCTACGATGGCGTCGAAAATCTTGTCCACATTGAACTTCTCCTGCGCGCTGGCCGGAATGATGAGGGCTTTGGGCACTTGCTCCTGCCACTTTTTCATCAGGGCTGCCACCGTTTCCTGGTTGCTGATGTCGATTTTGTTGAGCACCAGAATGACCGGGCAGTCGACGCGGGACAGTTTCTCCACATACTCCTCGTTCTTGTCGCCCGTTTCCACCGTATCGGTCACATAGAGGATGACATCCGCGTCTCCGATAGCCGTGTCCACGAAGTTCATCATATTCTCCTGCAAGCGGTACGCGGGCTTGAGGATGCCCGGGGTATCCGAGAAGACAATCTGGAAATCATCCCCGTTGATGATGCCCATAATGCGATGGCGCGTCGTCTGGGCCTTGGCCGTCACGATGGACAGTTTTTCCCCGACGAGGGCGTTCATCAAGGTCGATTTCCCCACATTGGGATTCCCGATGATATTGACAAAACCTGCGCGATGCTTCATTATTTGAATGCTCCCATCCTTAATATATTCACTTCTCCTTCGGTCAGGAAGCGCCATTCGCCCCGTTTGAGCCCTTTCTTGGTCAGTCCGGCGAAATTCACGCGGTCAAGGGCTTTCACTTCATAGCCCAGGCTTTCGAAAATGCGGCGGACGATGCGGTTCTTGCCGGAATGAATCTCAATCCCGATTTTGCGCCGGTCGGTGGCGTCGATGTACTGCAAATCATCTGCGGCTATCGTTCCGTCACTCAGTTCTACGCCGGCCATAATATGGTTGAAATCCTCCTGGCGCAGGTCGCGGTCAAGGCTGGCCTGGTAGATTTTCCGTTTGTCATAAGAAGGGTGGGTGAGTTTCTCCGCCATTTCGCCGTCGTTGGTGAACATCAGCACGCCGGTCGTGTTCTTGTCGAGGCGGCCCACCGGGAAAACGCGGGCGTGGCAGCCGCGCAGCAGTTCCATCACGGTCTTGCTGGCGTGCGGGTCCGTCATCGTGGTCACATAGCCCCGGGGCTTGTTCATCAGGACATAGACCTTGGCTTCACCTTTGAGTTTCTCTCCGTTGAAGCGTATTTCGTCTTTATAAATGTTGACTTTGGTGCCGAGTTCGGTCACCACCTCTCCGTTCACCGTGACAACGCCGGCCTGGATGAGGGTGTCGGCCTCGCGGCGGGAGCATACGCCGGAATTGGCGATGAATTTGTTCAAGCGGACAACTTCCTTGACGGGAATGCTTTTGCTTTCACTTCGGATTTCTCCACGGCCGCCGAAGGGTTTTTGTGCGCGCTGTTCACCGAATCTGCGCTCGTTGTGTTCTCCTCTGTGTTCACTTCTGCCGCTGAACGGTTTTTGTGCGCGCTGCTCACCGGCTCTGTGTTCGTTGTGTTCTCCTCTGTGTTCACTTCTGCCGCTGAACGGCTTTTGTGCGTGCTCGCCGACTCTCTTGCGGCGAGGTCTCAGAAATTTCTTTTCTTCCATTTTTGTTGTAGCCTCACGGCTAGAAATGCTTATTTCAATTTAAATATGTAGGTAATCGTTCCTTCCTGCAGGGCGGCGGCGCTGCCGTCCCGGTTAAAGTGTGTTTTCATCGCGGCGTTGCGGGCGGCGGTCCACAACTGGGTGTTGGTGGCCGTCGTTCCTTGGGCACCGGGAATGGCCTTGGTCACATTGCCGTTCTGGTCCACGATGATTTTCACCACCACAATGCCTTCTTCGTTGACATTATAATTGGGGCGGGGGATGAGGCCCTGCACATTGCGGCCTTCCAGCCGGGCATTGGGCGCTCCCACCTCCACGCCGATTTTGCTGTTTCCTTCCGCGTGTCCGACGGACAACTGGTCAGAGCGTTCGAACGCCGTCTGCGGAGCAAGGGTGTCCTTTTGGGCCTCGTTGTCCGCGCTGGCTGTCAGGGACTGGCGGTTAATCTGCCTTCTGGGCGGTTCGTATTTCTCGACATCTCCTTCATTGCCCATCGTGCTTTCCATCGCTTCGTTCTGCTTGCTGCCTTTTTCCTGGGCTTCGGCGGCCTTGACGATTTTTACCTCCTGCTTCGGGTCGGGCTTGGGCGTCTTGGGGGCGGTCCCGTAGCGCGGCTTTTCCGGCTTGGGCGGCTCTACCTCATCGAATTCGATGAGCAGGGTCTTTTCTTCCGGAGGCGGGTACAAATAGGTGAGGGAGGAGAAACTGACCAGGGCGAACAGGCCGATGTGGAACACAAGGGTCATCCCCACGCCCCAGATCCGGGCGCGGAACGAACGCTGCTTGTCGTTTCTCTCATTCATCCTATTCGGGGGACGTGGCCATAATGACCTTGTAGTGGTTGCGCTTGGCGATGTTCATCATCGCGACCACCTCTTTCACGGGTACCGTCTCATCGGCGTAGATGCTGAAGGTGGGGTCTTCTTCTTGAATCAACTCGTTGATCAGGGCATCCTCGACCTGGTTGAAGGGAATGGGCGTCTCGTTTCCGTTGATGTGGTAACTGTAGGTTCCGTTGTGCCAATCCTTGATGCTCACGCTGGTCGTCGCCTTGGCCGCCACCTGCCCGGTGCTCTTGGGGAGCAGCAGTTTCAGGGCGTTGGGGTTGACGAGTGTAGAGGTGACCAGGAAGAAAATCAGCAGCAGGAACACGATGTCCGTCATCGAGGACATCGAGAATTGCGCGTTGGCTTTGTTTCTTCTCTTGATGGCCATATTACTGCTGCTCTTGGGATTCTTGCTGGAGAAGGTCCATAAACTGCTCGATGCCGTCGTCGATGCCGTCGGCTACCCGGTCGATGCGCTCCACGAGGAAATTGTAGGCGAAGTAGGCGATGATGCCGACGACCAGACCGCCGACGGTCGTCACCATGGCTTCATAAATACCGCTCGAAAGCAGGGAGATGTCGACATTGTTGCCGGCGTTGGACATATTGAAAAAGGCGCGGATCATACCGCTCACCGTACCGAGGAAACCGATCATCGGGGCGCCGCCGGCGATGCTGGCCAAGGCGGGAAGCCCTTTTTCCAAACGGGAAATCTCGTGGCTGCCGGCCGCTTCCATCGCTGCTTTCACCTCGGCATCCGAAAGGTCGAGTTTCTCGATGCCTCGTTTGACCGTGGCGGACAGGGGGGTGCCGACGCTGTCGCAATAGTCCATTGCGCTGCGACGCTTGTTGCTTTGCAGTTTATCGCTGATTTCGCGCAGGAAATAGGCGTTGTTCTTGTTGGCGCGGATAGTCATCCACAACTTCTGTCCGAAGATATAGATGGCGATGATGGACAGGATGACCAGCACAATCATCAGCCAGCCGCCTTTGAGGCACATTTCAATCAGGGAATAACTTTGCTCGACCACCTGCGGCGCGACTTGGGCGGCGGTGGCGGCGGAATCAATTTGGAGGATAGTGGAAAGCATAATCTACAATACTAAATTCATCCTGCGAAGATAGCAATTTTTTTGAAAAATTTTATAATCCCGTGCCGATTGTTTAATTTTGCAGGCGATGAAAGACAGAAAACTACTCAATACGGAACTAGGACGCCTTACTCCCGAGGCTTACACCCGCACGAAGAGCGGGGTGGTGGTCGTACTCGACAATGTTCGCAGCGCCCACAATGTGGGCTCGGTTTTCCGCAGTGCGGATTGTTTCAAGGCGGATGCCGTGTGGCTCTGCGGTATCAGTCCGCTTCCGCCCTCTCCGCTGATTCGCAAGACGGCCCTGGGCGCAGAAGAAGTGGTGCCTTTCGTTCATTGCGACGACACGATGGAGGCCATCCGTCAGTTGAAGGAGGAAGGTTATATTCTGGTGGCGGTGGAGCAGACGCTTCATTCCGTGTCCCTGGAGACCTTCGTTCCGGAGCCCGGCCGGCGCTACGCATACGTCTTCGGCAATGAGGTGGACGGGGTGCGCCAGGATGTGGTGGATGCCTGCGACTTCTCCCTCGAAATTCCCCAGTTCGGCACCAAGCACTCGCTCAATGTTTCTGTTGCCGCAGGGGTCGTCCTGTGGCACTGCCTGGGGAAAGAAAAAGGGCTGGTCCGTCAGGCCAGCCCCGATATTACAAGCGTGTGAAAAATTATTGGCAGCAACTTTTCTTGCAGCAGCCGGACTTTCCGCCAATGATTTTCTGAACCAGCGTAGGTTCGTTGGTGGTAATCTGGTCCACGCCCAAGTCAATCATTTCGCGGATGACGGACGGGGCATTGACCGTCCAGCAGTTGACGCTCATCCCCAGGTCGTGGGCTTCTTTCACCCATTCCGGATGCTGCTGGAAACAACTGTAATGGTAGTCGATGCCGTTGATGCCGTGCTCATATACTTCTTTCGGAGAAAGGTCACCGTTGAGGTACTGCACCGTGTTTTCCGGCATCAGTTTGGCCACTTGTTCGCACACGGTCAGGCTGAAGGCGATGAAGGTGGTGCGTTTTTCCAGTCCGTATTTCTTCACGGCGGCGATGACGGCCGGTACCACGCGGGCTTCATAGACGCTGTCCATCCCGTCCCGGTAGGTCTTGATTTCAAAAACCATTTCCAATTCGGGATATTCCAAGCCCTTGGCCAGGTACTCGTCCAAGGTGGACATCAATTCGCCATTGTCCAGCGGCATATTCTTGAAGTCGGCATACTTCGCGTCTTTCAAGAGAATCTTGTTAAACTTGGCGTCGTGGTTGACGACGAGCGTGTCGTCGGTGGTCATCCATACATCAAATTCGCTGCCCCATACTTTGATGGCGGCGGCATTTGATAAGGACGAAATGGAGTTCTGGGCTCCACCTTCACATTTCCAATAACCGCGATGCGCTACGACGGCAGGACTGCCGGCAGGCGCCTGGCAACAAGCAGAAAATGCCAGCACGGCGGCCAGCAGGGGCATCCAATGTTTCATCATAATCTGAAATTTCTAGAAGGGTAAATCTTCTTCGGAGGGAGCCGGTATATCCTGTCCGTCGTGCACTCCGAAGCCGGTGGAGGCGCCGATGTCCTGCGGCATATCCTCAGCGGAAAAATTCTGCACTTCCGGGGCGTAGGGGGCGCGGGAACTGGTATATCCGTCAGTTGCATTTCCTTCGCCGATACGGGTGATTTTCCACACACGGATGTCGTTATACCATTTCCCGTTGTATTCACGGGCTTGGATTTTCAGGCTGACTTTGACCTTGTCGCCGACCTGGAAATTCTCCAGTTCTTTGACGCGGTCTGTGCCGAATACTTGCAAGCAGGCCTTTTCGGCGTATTGTCCGTCCTGATATTCTACGATAAAATCCTGTTTGGCCCACTGTCCACGGGCGCTAGACCCGTTGATGACAGTGAGCTTATTCAAGATTTTGCATTCAAGTTCGAGTGCCATTGCTATTTCCTCTTTTTCGCGGGTTTCTCAGGCTCGGGAGCAGGCTCGACATATTTGCCGACCTTGGTCACTTCCACCTCGAAAATAAGGACGGAGTTGGGCTCGATGCCGCGGTTGCCGCGCTCGCCATAACCCAGTTCGGCAGGGATGTAAAGTTCGACCTTGCCGCCTTGACCTACCAACTGAAGACCTTCTTTGAAGCCGGGAACGACATTGTCGACCATCATCTGGACAGGCTCGCCGGCACTCTTGTTGGAGTCGAATTCTTTGCCGTCGATGAGCGTGCCGGTGTAATTGACCCAAACGGTATCTTTGGAAGCGGCGACAATGCTCGTGTCGCCTTTCTCGATAATCTTGTAGAGCAATCCGCTTTCGCTCTTCTCTACGCCGCTTTCATTGAATTTCTCAGCCAGGAAGGCTTCTCCCTTGACCTGATTGACCGCGCCTTTGTACTCGCGCAGGGCGCTGATGTACTCGTCGAAGAGGCGGTTCATTTCATCGGGGTTGATTTTGAACTGCTCGTTGAAGTGCTCGTCGCGCATATCCAATTCGGAGTTGATG
>CADAFY010000086.1 GCA_902787255.1 uncultured Bacteroidia bacterium | reverse complement strand
AAGGTATTAACATTATTTCTAAGGTTATTTGTCATTAAAAAGAATTACCTGAATCATAAGCGACCATTTACCCGTACTGGGTCGCGAAGCGACAGGGAGCGGTGATCAGGTAATTCTTTCTTTACATTTTACCGCCCTCTTAAATATTCATCCACCTGCTTGGCGGTCTCGCGCCCGCTGGCGATGGCCCGGACCACGAGACTGGCCCCGTTCTTGGCATCCCCCGCCAGGAACACATTTTCCGCGTAAGCGGGATGCTCCGGCCGCAGGAAGCCCATCGCGAGCAGCACCATATCACACTCGATGATTTCCTTTTCGCCCGTGAGTTTCATCTGCGGACGACCGCCGTTGGGATCGGGTTCCCACTCCACGCGCTCGACCTCCACGCCCTTCACCCGGCCGTTTTCATCGCCGATGAAGTAATTGGAGGTCAGGCACCAGCGGCGCTCGCAACCCTCTTCGTGGCTCGTGGTCGTCTTCAAAATCACCGGCCAGGCGGGCCAGGGCGTCGCGGGGTTGTAGCCTTCGGGCGGTTTGGGCAGAATCTCAATCTGCGTCACGCTGACGGCTTCCTGACGATGGCAGGTTCCGATACAGTCGCTGCCCGTGTCGCCGCCGCCGATGACCAGCACCTTCCGTCCCTTGGCGCTCACCCTATCCTTCTCCGCGAATTTCTGTCCTTCGAGGATTTCATTCTGCTGGGTCAGCATCTGGAGAGCGAAATAAATGCCTTCCAGTTCCCGTCCGGGAATTTTCAGGTCGCGGGCCACCGGGGTTCCGGTCGCGATGACATAGGCATCGAAACCTTCCGGAAGGGCCTTGGCGCAATCGACGAAACAGTCGGTGATAAAGTGAATGCCCTCATCTTCCATAAACTTGATGCGACGGTCGATGATGAATTTGTCCAGTTTGAAGTTGGGAATGCCGTAACGGACCAGACCGCCGGCCTTTGCCATTTTGTCGTACACGGTCACTTCATAGCCCAGCACATTGAGACGCACGGCCGTGGACAGTCCGGAAGGACCGCCGCCGATGACCGCCACTTTCTTGCCGTTGCGGGGCCAGGTGCGGGGCACGGCATAGCCTTCGCTGAAGGCCTTCTCCACAATCGAGCATTCGTTCTCCCGGATGGTGACCGGGGCGTCGATGCAGTGGTTCAGGGTACAACTTTTCTCGCAGAGCGCCGGACAGATACGGCCCGTAAACTCAGGAAAATCGTTGGTCGCGGACAGCAGTTGCCACGCGAATTTCCAATCGCCCCGGTAGAGGGCGTCCTGCCATTCGGGCTGCTTGTTGCCCAGCGGACAGGCCCAGTGACAGAAGGGAACTCCGCAATCCATGCAGCGGGACGCCTGTTTGCGGCGCTCGCTCTCACTGAGGGTCTGCTCGACTTCGCTGAAATCGCAGATTCTTTCGTGAATCGGACGGTGGCCCGCCTCCTGGCGGGGAATCGTCATAAATGCTTTCGGATCTCCCATAGTATCAATACTCTATCTTGTTAATTTTTTCCTGGAGTTTCTTCATCGTCTCTTCCTGGAGCACGCGGCGGTACTCAATCGGCGTAATCTGGATAAAGTCTTCCACATACTCTTTCCAATGGGTCAGCATCTGCTGGGCCAGCGGGGAACCCGTGCGGCGGAAATGTTCTTCAATCAGCGAATACAACTCTTTCTCGCGCACTTTTTCCTCAATCAGGCTCAACTCGATCATATCCATATTGCAGAATTGGTCGAAGTTGTGGTCCTTGTCCCAAACATAGGCCAGACCGCCGGACATACCCGCCGCGAAGTTGCGTCCCGTCGTGCCGAGCACAACCACCCGGCCGCCGGTCATATACTCGCAGCAATGGTCCCCGGTGCCTTCCACCACGGCAATCGCGCCCGAGTTGCGCACGGCGAAACGCTCGCCGGCCCGTCCGGAAATGAACACCTTGCCGGAGGTCGCTCCGTAGAGCAGGGTGTTGCCGGCGATGATGTTCTCGTGGCTGTCGAAGGTCGAACGCACGGGCGGGAAGACGGAAATGACGCCGCCCGAAAGTCCCTTGCCCAGGTAGTCGTTGGCCTCCCCTTCCAGGGAGAAACTGACGCCCTTCATCAGGAAGGCGCCGAAACTCTGGCCGGCGGAACCCCGGAAATGGATGTCCACCGTCCCCTCCGGCAGGCCTTCGCAGCCATAGCGGCCGGCAATGGTTCCGGACAACATCGCGCCGGTGGCCCGATTGGTGTTGACGATGTCGTAGGAGAGCGAAACGGGCTGCTTGTTTTCCACAGCATAGCGCGTCGCCTCGATTATCTCACGGTCCAGTACATTGTAGATATTGTGCTTGGCATCTTTCTGCTTGTGCAGCGGAGCGTCGGGCACGGGAGCCGCCAGAATCCGGCTGAAGTCCAGCCCTGCGGTCTTGTCGTTGAAGCGCGCCGTGTCCACCGAAATCAAATCGCTGCGGCCGATAATGTCTTCAAACTTGCGGAAGCCCATTTCGGCGAGGTATTCGCGTACTTCGCGGGCCAGGAAGGTGTAATAGTTGACCAAGTACTCGCTCTTGCCCATAAAATGCTTGCGCAGTTCAGGATTCTGGGTGGCGACGCCGACGGGACAGGTGTCCGAGTGGCATTTGCGCATCAGCACGCAGCCCAGCACGATGAGTTGGGCGGTACCGAAACCGAATTCCCCGGCGCCGAGCAAGGCCATCGCAATGACATCGCGTCCGGTCTTCAACTGGCCGTCCACCTGCACTTCCACCTGCTGGCGCAAGCCGTTGAGCACGAGGGTCTGCTGGGTCTCGGACAGGCCGATTTCCGGAGAAATGCCGGCATAGCGGATGGAAGAGGCCGGGGATGCGCCCGTACCGCCTTCCGCGCCCGAAATGACGATGAGGTCCGCTTTTGCCTTGGCTACGCCGGCGGCAATGGTGCCTACGCCGCTCTCCGCGACCAGTTTGACACTGATTTTGGCGGAAGGATTGACATTTTTGAGGTCGAAAATCAACTGGGCGAGGTCCTCGATGGAATAAATGTCGTGGTGGGGCGGAGGCGAAATCAGGGAGATGCCCGGAATGGCGTTGCGGGTCTTGGCGATGATTTCGTTGACCTTGTAGCCGGGCAACTGCCCACCCTCTCCGGGCTTGGCGCCCTGGGCCACCTTGATTTGGATTTCCCGGGCGTTGACCAGGTATTCCGTGGTGACGCCAAAGCGGCCGGAAGCCACTTGCTTGATGGCGCTGGAAAGCGATACGCCGTCCACTTTCTCATAGAAACGACGGTTGTCCTCGCCCCCCTCGCCCGTGTTGCTGCGGCCGCCCAGTTTGTTGAGCGCCAGCGCGATGGTCTCGTGCACTTCCTTGCTCATCGCGCCGAAGGACATCGCCGCGCCTACAAAGCGCTTGACAATGCTTTCCACGGGCTCCACTTCCTCGATGGGAATGGGGTTGCTGCGGAATTGGAAATAATCGCGCAGGAACAGCGGGTCGGTCTTGCCGTCCACCAGCCGGGTAAACTCCTTGAACTTGGCATAACTGCCCAGACGGGTCGCCAGTTGCAGGGTCGAAATGGCTTCGGGGGTCCAGGCGTGCTTGATGCCGTCCTTGCGGAAATTGTACTGACCGACGAAAGGCAGCACCGCGTCCGGTTCGGCCGGAGCGTAGCCCTGGTCGTGCATACGGATGGCATCGCGGGCCACATCTTTCAGATGGATGCCGCCGATGGTGGAGGAATCCGTACCGAAGTAGCGGGCCAGCAGTTCGCGGCTGACACCGAGGGCTTCGAAAATTTTGGCACCGCGGTAGGAACGGATGGTGCTGATGCCCATCTTGCTCATAATCTTGAGCAGGCCCTTGTCGAGCGCCTTGATGTAGTTGTGACGGGCGGTCTGGCCGTCCAGTTGGACCTTTCCCTGCTTGACCAAATCATCGATAACGGCGAAGGCCATATAGGGGTTGATGGCGCTGGCGCCGTAGCCCAACAGCAGGGCCGCGTGCATCACCTCGCGGATTTCGCCGCTCTCCACAATCAGAGCAGTCTGCACACGCTTTTTGACCGACACCAGATGGTGGTGTACGGCGCTGACCGCGAGCAGCGAAGGGATGGCGGCGTGCGTAGCGTCCACGCCACGGTCTGTCAAAATAATGTAGTTGATGCCTTCGTGTACCGAGGCTTCGGCTTGGGCGCAGAGGGCGTCCAGGGCCTTCTTCATCCCGGCTTCCCCTTCGGCGGGGTCGAAGAGCATCGAGAGTTTTTCGGTATTGAAACCTTTGTAACGGATGTTGCACAGGATATCCAACTCCGTGTTGGTCAGCACCGGCTGGGGCAGGCGCACCATCTTGCAGTGACCCGCGCTCGGCGTAAGGATGTTCACGCCCACGGCGCCGATGTATTCGGTCAAGGACATCACCAATTCCTCGCGGATGGGGTCGATGGGCGGGTTGGTCACCTGGGCGAACTGCTGCCGGAAATAGTTGAAGAGGAGTTGCGGACGGTCGGAGAGCACCGCCAACTGGGTGTCGTTGCCCATCGAGGAGAGGGGCTCCTGCGCGGTGGTACACATCGGGACGATGGTCCGTTCGACATCTTCGCGGCTAAAATCGAAAGCCCGCAGCCGGCGCTGGAAATCGGGAATGGTGTAGTCACCCTTGTGTCCGCTGTGGAGTTTGGCCAGTTCAATCCGGCCTTCCTGCAGCCACTGGCCGTAAGGGAGTTCTTCGGCCAATTGTTTCTTGATTTCGTCGTTGCTGTAGATGCGGCCCGTCTCACTGTCCACCATCAGGATTTTCCCGGGCTGGAGACGGCCTTTGGCCTTGACGAGCGCGGCATCCACCTTCAGGCAGCCCGCTTCGGAGGCCATAATCAACATCTTGTCGGTGAGCAGGTAACGGGAAGGACGCAACCCGTTGCGGTCGAGCATACCGCCGGCGTAGCGGCCGTCGGTGAAGAGCAGGGCGGCGGGACCGTCCCACGGCTCCATCAGGATGGAATGATATTCGTAGAAATCCTTCAGCCTGCGGTCGATGGGGTTCTTTTCGTTGAACGATTCCGGGACCATCATCGCCATCGCGTGCGGAAGGCTCAAGCCGGAACGCACGAAGAACTCCAGGGCGTTGTCGAAGGAGGCGCTGTCGCTCATATCCGGCTGGATAATCGGATGCACATTCTTCACATCCCCGAGCGCCTCGGACGAGAGCACGCTTTCGCGGGCCTCCATCCAGCCCCGGTTACCCCGGATGGTGTTGATTTCCCCGTTGTGGGCTATCATACGGAATGGCTGGGCCAGCGACCAGGTCGGGAAGGTGTTGGTGCTGAAACGCGAGTGGACCATTGCCAGCGCGCTGGTGAAGAAGGGACTTCCGAGGTCAGGATAGTATTCCCGCAACTGGGAGGAAGTCAACATTCCTTTATAAATAATCACGCGGTTGGACAGGGATACGATGTAGAAATCCCGGTCGCTGATGCGCTGTTCAATGTGCTTGCGGAGCAAGTACAACTCGGTCTCGAAGCGGGAGACATCCTGGGTTCCGGTCACAAAAATCTGGACCGTGTGGGGTTCGGTGGCCCCGGACGCCTCTCCCAGAATCTCCGAGTGCACAGGCACCTCGCGGATATGGGAAAGTTCCAGCCCGGCTTTCTCGGTCTCTTCGCGGATGATGGCCAGATACGCCTCCCCTTTCGCCTTGTCCTTCGGCAGGAAGACCAGACCGGTGCCGTATTTCAGGCGCTCCGGTACCGGAATCCCCTGCAAGAGGATAAATTCGTGGGGTATCTGCAACAAAATACCCGCGCCGTCGCCGGACTTGTTGTCGGCTCCTTCCGCACCGCGGTGCTGCATATTTTCCAGCACGGTCAGGGCGTCATCGACCAACTGGTGACTCTTGTCGCCCTCCAGGCTGACCAGCATTCCGACACCGCAGGCATCGTGCTCATAAGCGGGGTTGTATAGTCCTGTATTTTTCATTTTTACCCGTTTTTATCCG
>CADAFY010000085.1 GCA_902787255.1 uncultured Bacteroidia bacterium | reverse complement strand
TTTTGTGTTTTTACGAGTTTTAGTGTATTTTTGCGGAAGATTATTAATACTCTAACCTATGAAACAAGCATTTTCTATTTTTCGTCTGGGCATTTTGGCCGGCATCGCCATCGGTATCGCCGGATTCGGCTATCTCGCTTTGAAGGGCAGCCCGATCGGGGACATCGCCGGTGCCGTGGTTTTCTCGTTCGGCCTGGCGACGGTTGTCAATTATCAGTTGAAACTCTACACGGGCGCGATGGGCTTTGTGAAGACGGGAAAGGAGATGGCGCAGTTGCTGCCGACCATCCTGGGCAACATCGTGGGGTGCTTGATCATTGCTTTGCTGGCCAAACTGTCTCCGATGGGTTTGGAGGCGAAGGCGCTGGCCATCCTGCAGGGCCGTTTGGCCGATTCTGTCATTGATGGTGTTACCTGGTCGGGTACACTGCGCAGCGGTTTGCTGGCCATCGGCTGTGGCTTCATTATGACGACGGCGGTGAATTTTGCCCGTCAGGGAAAATGGATCCCGTTGCTCTTCGGTGTGCCGATGTTTATTTTCTGCGGTTTCCCGCACTGTATCGCCGATACTTTCTATTACTTGTGCGTTCCCTGGGATTTCTTGGGCGCGCATTTCGGCGCGGTGGTGCTGCTGTTCTGCTGCCTGGTGCTGGGCAATACCATCGGCGGTAACTTCTACCGTTTCTTTACCTGGACAAAATAAGGCGTTATGCCTGAGGTACCCGTCGAACGGACGCTGGCAGGCTCCACTTTAGCGGGGGAGTCGACTGATGGCTATCGGGCGGGGGAAAAGCAGTCAGTACGAAAATGGGTGAAAGAGCGCCGGGAGGTGTGGTTCGCCGAAACGACACCGGAAGAGCGCGCCGCCTGCGTTGCCGCCATCTGGGCGCAGGTCGAGTCTTCCGAGGCTTTCCGCCGTGCCCGCACTATCTTATTGTACGCGTCCCTGCCCGACGAATTGCCTACCGGCATTGTGCTCGAACGCTGGTCGCGGGCGACAGAAGACCCGATGAAGCCGGGCAAGAAATTGGTGCTCCCGCTGGTGGAAGGGGAGTCCCTTCGCCTCAAATCCTACCAGTCCAATGCCCTGCAGCCCGGCTACCAAGGGATACTTGAACCCTTGCTATCCTGTCCCGATGTGCCCCCCGAAGCCATTGATTTGGCCATTGTTCCGGGGCGGGCCTTTACGGCGGACGGCTGGCGCCTGGGACGCGGCAAAAGCTTTTACGACCGCCTTCTTCCGACGCTGGTCAATGCCTGGAAAGTCGGCGTGGCCTATCCTTACCAAATCGTGGAAAAGTTGCCGATAGAGCCCTGGGATGTTCGTCTAGATGCGGTATATTTTTGAAAAATTATTTGTAACTTCGCAAGTTCAATGAGATACGGCAGCAGTGCCGCGAGTTTAATGAAAGAAAATATGGAAGAGAACAAACTTGAAATTATTCAGGTAAACATATACGGGCAGGACAAACCCGGAATGGCCTCGGCCCTGATGGATATTCTTGCGCGGCACGATGCGTTCATCCTCGACATCGGTCAGGCCAATATCCACGACTCCCTGACGATGGGCATCCTGTTCCTGACCAGTCAGGAGCACTCCGGCACCATTATGAAGGAATTGCTCTTCAAGGCTTCGGAATTGCGCGTTCACATCCGTTTCAAACCGGTCTCGGAAGAGGATTACGAGCATTGGCGCAGCCTGCAGGGCAAAGACCGCTATATTATCACCCTGCTGGGCCGTAGCCTTGACGCCCGCAAGATTGCGATGGTCAGCCAGATTGTCTATAAGCACGGATTCAACATCGACGCCATCAAGCGTCTGACCGGCCGCGTTCCCATTCGCGAAGAAGACAGGCAGACACTCTCCTGTATCGAGCTTTCCATTCGAGGCAGCCTGTCCGAAGAAGAAAAATCCGCCATCCAGTCAGAATTTATGCGGCTTTCCCGCGAAGGTCTGGATATTTCCTTCCAGAAAGACGACCTCTATCGCCGCAGCCGCCGCCTCATCTGCTTCGATATGGACTCCACCCTCATCGGAACGGAATGTATCGACGAGTTGGCGGAGCGTGCCGGCGTGGGCGCCCAGGTGAAAGCCATCACTGAGAGTGCGATGCGGGGAGAAATCGACTTCGTCGAGAGTTTCACCCGGCGTGTGGCCTTGCTCAAGGGACTGGATGTCTCCTGTATGAAAGAAATCGCGGAAAATATGCCGTTCAACGAAGGTCTGGAACGACTGATGAAGGCTCTCAAGATGATTGGCTACAAGACCGCCATCCTCTCCGGTGGATTTACCTATTTCGGGCAATATCTCCAGCAGAGATTCGGCTTCGACTATGTATATGCCAACGAGTTGGAAATCGTGGACGGCAAGTTGACGGGCCGCTATCTGGGTGAAGTCGTGGATGGCCGGCGCAAGGCCGAACTGCTGCGCCTGCTCTGTCAGGTCGAACACATCAACCTGGCACAGACGGTTGCGGTGGGCGACGGCGCCAACGACCTACCGATGATCAACCTGGCCGGTCTGGGCATTGCCTATCACGCCAAGCCCAAGGTCAAGGCGGGTGCCGAGCAGGCCATCTCCACTTCCGGTCTGGACGGCATCCTTTACTTCCTCGGCCTCAAGGTCTCCCGTATGGGACTTGATAATCTTTAGTCAAAGGCTCGGCTGCCCTTTGTGGATTTTTTTTGCTACCGGGCGTCCATCGCCTGGCAGGCGGTGATGGCGACCATCATATAGATGTCGTCCACGCTGCAGCCGCGGCTGAGGTCGTTGACGGGGCGGGCGATACCCTGGAGAATAGGGCCGATGGCGACGGCTCCGCCCAGACGCTGGACCAATTTGTAGCCGATATTGCCCACTTCCAAACTCGGAAATACGAGCACGTTGGCCTGGCCCGCGATCTCGCTGCCCGGGGCTTTGCTCTTGCCTACGGAAGGCACCAACGCAGCATCGGCCTGCAACTCGCCGTCAATTTTGAGCGAAGGGTCGAGTTCTTTCGCCAGCGCCGTCGCTTCAATCACCTTGTCCACCACCTCGTGTTTGGCGGAACCTTTGGTCGAGAAGGAGAGCATCGCCACCTTGGGCTCGGCAAATCCGGCCACGCTCTTGGCGGTGCGGGCGGTACAGACGGCAATCTGGGCC
Organism: uncultured Bacteroidia bacterium; assembly: GCA_902787255.1. Taxonomy (GTDB): domain Bacteria; phylum Bacteroidota; class Bacteroidia; order Bacteroidales; family UBA932; genus Cryptobacteroides. The sequence continues at coordinate 2,824 of CADAFY010000085.1, read as the reverse complement.
AACTGGGAGGCGTCGGGCACGGGCGTAACGGCTACGTCGCCGACCACCAGCACGCCGTCTTCGCCGAATTCTTCCGCCTTGGTCACCAGCAACATCGCGCCGCTGACGCAAGTGATGCCGGGTTCGCATTTGATAATCTGCAAGGCGGGACGCAGGGTGTCGGCCGTTGTGGAGAGCGCGCCGCTGATCTGTCCGTCGGCATCGCCGCTCTTAATAATCAGACAACCGAAATACAAGGGATTCAGCACCGTTTGGCGGGCTACTTCGATGGTCATACCTTTTTTCTGGCGGAGTTGGAACAGCAATTGGGCATACTCCTCGGTCTTTTCGCTCGTGGCGGGATCGATGATGGTCGCCTTATCGATGTTTTTTAATCCCAGGCTCTCTGCCTTGGCCATAATGTCCGCCTTGGGACCAATCAGGATGATGTCGGCAATGCCGTCGGCGAGCGCCTTGTCGGCAGCCGTGATGGTGCGGTCTTCCAGCGATTCGGGAAGGACGATGCGCTGCTTGTTGGAGCGGGCGCGGGCAATCAATTTTTCAAGAACATTCATAGTGGTAAGTTTTATTTCAATTTTTATTCATATAACAATCTCTAAATCAGCAGTAAGACGGCCAGCAGGAACAGGGAGAAGCCTTCCAGGCGGCGCTCCCGGGCCCCGTTGATGTCCGCGAGGATTTCTACATAATCCTTCTGCATCATTTCTTCCAGTTCCTGACGGTCGGGACGGAAGGTATAACTCCATTTGGCGATGATTTCACCGTTATACAAATAGGTGACGCCGCCGTTGCTGCGGTTGAAGGTGGACAGGGTTTTCGCATCGGACAAGTACAGCGGGAAGTCGTTGTAGTACCGCTCGTCGGCGGCCACCACGCAGGTAAAACCGGCTTCTTGGGCATCCCGGGCGAACTGACAGATGTTCCCCCATTTCTTCTCGCCCGGCTTTTCGTAAAGCGAAACGACCAGCACCGGTCCGTCGATCAGCAGCCCGTCGACCGTTATGCCTTCACTGTCGTACAAGGGCAAGTCCGCCGCAGGCTCGTCCCAAGTCCTGATTTTTTGCTTGATTCCGGCGAAGCGCCAGGAAGAATCCGGGCGGACGGGGCGGTCGAAGCCCTGTCGGAGGCTGTCTTTTTCATAATAGAACATCGTCGTCCGTTGGGCCTTGCGCAAGGTGGCGTAAGGGTCGGCCGACAAGAGCTTGTTGCCGCTGGCATAGTCGGTGTAGTCCCGCAAAGGGAGTCCCACCAACGAAACCACCGTAAAAATCAGTACGGCGGTCAGGCTGATGCCCGCGGCAAAGTATTTTCTGGGTTTGGGTTTTCCGAAATCTTTCTTTCCCGCCCAGGCGCAGACAGCCAGCAAGGCAAGAATGATATTTTTGGCGAAGGTGTCAAAATGGCTCAAGTGCGTGCTTTCTCCGAAGCATCCGCAGTCCATCGTCGGATTGACGATGAGCAGGGCGAAGGTCAGTACCAAGAAAAAGCCTAAAAGGATGCAGGTGGCCCAAACGACGATACGGCGGAAAATGCCGGTCGTCAGAGCAATGCCCAGGATGGCTTCCGACAAGGAAAAAAGGACGCCGAGCGTAAGGGCAGCCCCGTCGAGGAAGGAAATATGAAGGAAGTGGAAATATTCCTTCATAATATAAGAGGTACCGACCGGGTCCATCAGTTTGCTGATGCTCGAATACACGAACACCAGTCCGAGAATCCACGCGAAAATGCGCCGGTAGTCTATCTTGATGCTCATACCTGAAGGGCCAGGGCGGAACGGGTTACCGCCTGAATCCGGGTCGCGATCTCATCGGCCGGCAGCATCCGGCCTTGTTCATCACTGCAATCGATGCGGATGAAATTCGGGTCCAGTTCGCACTGGCGTCGGTACATATCCCGCACCCGTTCCTGGAAACGGATGTCCTGTTCGTGGATGTCCTTTCCGCCCTGCAGGTAATCGCGGTCGCTGCCTTCCCGCTGGGCTTTGAGCTGCTCCTCTACAAAAGAGAGGGGGACGTCCAGGAAGAGGTTGAGGTCGGGGCGGGGGATGCCGAATTCTTTGTACTCCGTATTGAAAATCCACTCGCGCAGGCTTTCCGCTTCCTCCGGCGTGGCCGTTTTGGCGCCCTGGTAGGCGATGTTGGAATAGACATAGCGGTCAAGCAAGACATTTTTGCCGGCATCCAGACTCCTGCGGATGTCGTCGGCCGCCGCCCGCCTGTCTTCGGCAAAGAGCAGGGCTACGAGTTGCGGGTGTACCTGTCCGTTCTCCCCGAATTCCCCTTTGAGGAAACGGGTGATGAGGCCCCCGTAGACAGGGGATTCATAACGGGGGAAATGAATGTAGTCCAAGCCTTGCGGCAAGGTCTCGAGATAGCTTTTCAAGCGTTTGACTTGCGTCGATTTGCCGGCGCCGTCCAGTCCTTCCAATACAATCAGCATCTTTTTCCGGGGCTAATCCGTCTCTATAGCGGGGCGGAAATTTCTATTTGCAAAAATAAGCAAAAATCCGTTATTTTGCACCCACTTTTTGCCGCTGCTATGAAAAAGATAATGGCCATCCTCAACTTGACGCCGGATTCTTTCTTTCCGGACAGCCGCCTGCTGGCTCCGGACGGTCGCTTTGACGCCTCCGATTTCGTTTCCCGCGTGGAAACAGCCCTGGCGCAGGGGGCGGATATCATCGATTTGGGGGCCTGTTCCACCCGCCCCGGCTCGCAAGCCGTGTCGGCCGAAGAGGAATGGGCGCGCCTGCAGCCGGCCCTGGCGCTCTGGCGCTCGCATTTCCGTACCGTCGCTTTGTCCGTGGATACCTATCGTGCCGACA
>CADAFY010000084.1 GCA_902787255.1 uncultured Bacteroidia bacterium | reverse complement strand
TGCCCCGGACCCGAAGAAGGTGAAGCCCGAGGAAGGCATCTTCCTCCAGTTCGCTCCCTTCTACCGCAATTGGGAAAAGCCGCTTTCGGAGCGTTCGGCAGTCGGCAAGTTGGGCTGGACCAACGGGAAGTACCTTGATGCCCTCAAGGCCAATCTGAAGGTTTTCCCCGCGGAGACTGCCCAAGTGCTGGAGTACTGGCTGGACGAATCATATGCGAGCGGCTGGGACAAGAACAACCTGGTCAAGATTGCCTGGGACCGGGCCGTGGTCGCCTACGACCTGAAGACCTATGCCTCTTACGGCATCAAGAACATCGATTGCTATGCGTATTGGATTAACGATGCTTACTATCTGAAATTCCGCGACATCAAGTGCGTGACAGAATATGGTAAGGATGTATATAATTTTACAAAGTAAAGAAGGATGAAAAAAGTATTGATTACAGGACTGATGCTGCTCCCGCTGCTGGCCTTCGGGCAGACGGTTACCGTCAAGGATACGGTTTATACCACCTATCCCTTCAGCGACCCCGACCCCGTGCCGCACGACAGCCACATCTATCCCTATTATAAATTCGAGAAATTCTCCCACCAGAGCGTTCAGCAGACCTGGAAGACCGTGATTCTGGAGAATGACTACCTGCGCGTGCGCATCCTCCCGGGCTGCGGCGGCAAAATCTGGTCCATCTACGACAAGAAACAGGGCAAGGAACTGTTCTACGACAACGATGCCATCAAGTTCCGCGACATTTCGCTCCGGGGTCCCTGGACCAGCGGCGGTATTGAATTCAACTTCGGTGTCATCGGCCATGCGCCCTCCTGTTCCTTCCCGGTCGACTACTGTACGGCCACCAAGGAAGACGGCAGCGTGAGTTGCTGGATTGGCGTGCTGGACCTGCTGACCCGCACCCGCTGGACCGTTGAAATCAACCTCCCCAAAGACAAGACCTGGGTGACGACCAAGACCTTCTGGCACAACGCCAGCGGGGATTTCCAGCCCTACTACACCTGGATTAACACCGGCGTGAAGGCCACCCCCGACACCCGCATCCTCTATCCCGCTGCCTACGCCATCGGACACGACGGCAAGACCTTCTCCTTCCCCATCGAAGAGGGGACGGGCCGCGACCTCTCCTGGCTCAACCAGCAGGGTTACGGGATGGACAAGTCCTACCACGCGGGCGGCTCCGGCAAGGGCTGGTTCGCTTCCTGGTGGAAGGACGAGGACTTTGGTATGATGCATTGGGCCTTGCGTGATGACAAGGTGGGCCGCAAGTATTTCTCCTGGGCCCAGTCCGATGCTGGTGACATCTGGCGCGAACTGCTGACCGACAACAAACCGCAGTACATCGAACTGCAGAGCGGCCGTCTCTTCAACCAGAACTTGATTGACAGTTATAAGACCCCGTACAAGCAGTTCCTCTTCACTCCTTACGGGACCGATGATTACCTGGAGTACTGGTTCCCCTTCGCCGGCATCGGCGCTGCGCAGGAGGCCAACCTGCGGGCGGTGTCATCCGTCGAGACTTCTGCTGGCAACGCCTGCGTGAGCATCTATCCGCTCAAGAATCTGTCGGGACGCCTCGAACTCTGCGGAGCGGAGGGCGTGCTCGCCGCCGAGAATGTCTCGCTGCAAACGGCCGTCGCCTGGTCCAAGAACTTCCCGGGTGCCGCACAGGTGGAGAAAGTGACGCTGGACGGACAGGAGGTTTGGAACAAGGACGAGAAGAAACTCGCCCGTCCTGATGTCATCAACGGACAGTTTGACGAGAACAGCCTGCCGGGGAATGTGACGATTGCGCAGTACTACATCGGTATGCGCTACTACGACAAAGCGGCCTGGCACGTGAAGAAAGCCCTGGAGATGGACCCGGCGAATGTCGCCGCCCTCGACCTTTCCGCGATGATTGCCCTGCACGCCGCCGATTGGCAGAAAGCCTGGGACGAAACGTCCAAGGCCCTGGCCGTCGATACCTATGACCCGCAGGCCAACTACCTTCGTGGACAGGCTGCCGTGCAACTGGGCCGTTGGAACGACGCGTTCGACAGTTTTGAGATTGCCGCCATCACGCCCGAACTCCGCGGAGCCGCCTGCACCCGCCTGTCTGCCCTCTACCTGCAGAAAGGCGAGAAGGAACTGGCTGCAGGGTATGCCGACAAAGCCTTGGTCTGCAACAGCAACAACCTCTCGGCGCTGGTGCTGAAATACCTGGCTACCTCCGATGAGGCCTGCCTGGCGAAAATCGAGTCCCTGGACCCGCTTTGCCACTTCCCCGCCTTCCTTCGTTACACGGAGGGGAAACTGGGTGCTGAAGCCCTGGCCGCCTCGATTCAAGAAGAATTGCGTTGGCAGGAATATATGGAGACCGCCCTGTTCCTCAATAGCCTGGGCGAGCGTCAGAAAGCCGCTGCGATTTTGGCGGCCTGCCCCGAGCAGAACATCCTGACGGCTGTCTGGACGGCTTGGCTCAACGACGACGCGTCTGCCCTGGCCAATGCTTTTGCCCAACCGATGGAGCAGGTTTTCGCTTTCCGCACGGAGAGCATCGAGCCCCTTGAATGGGCTTGGAAGCAGACTTCGGATTGGAAAGCCGCCTACCTGCTGTCGGCCCTCTACAACCACCTCGGCCGCAAAGCAGAGGCCCAGGAACTGGTCAAGTCCCTCACGGACATCAACTATGCTCCCTTCTATGCCTATCGCTCCTCGTTGGCCTACAGTGAGGCCGATTTGCTGCAGGCTGTCAAGTTGGACCCTTCCCAGTGGCGCTATGTCCGTTCCATCGCTTTCGGACGGATGAACGAAGGTCGCCACAAAGACGCTGCCGCCATCCTGGCTTCCTACTACGCCAAGCACAAAGACAACTTCTACATCGGGGAGGTCTATGCCAAGGCGCTGATTGCCTGCCAGGAATGGAAAAAGGCCGAAAAAGTGATGACGGACATCCGCATCCTTCCCTATGAAGGGCAGGCTGCCAGCCACGTGATGTACCGCGACATTAAGTTACACTTGGCCGCCGCCGCGGCCGATGCGGGCAACAACAAACTTGCGCTGCAGAAAGTGGCCGAGTCCCGTCTCTGGCCCCACAACCTCGGCGTCGGCAAGCCCTACGACGACCTGATTGACAACAAGGCCGAGGACTGGATTGAGGCGGTCGTGCTCGCCCGCAGCGGCAAACAAGCCGAAGCGCAGGCCCTGCTTCAGAAACTTCCTGCCGATGGTGCGTGGAAAGACAATTATGACGCCGCCCTGGTCAAGAAGGGTGGAAAATATGCCAAGATTTCTCCGATGTTGGGAAATATGGATGCCAATTTTGATAAACGACTGTTCTAAAATAAAGGTACTATGAAAACGATGAACCGTTTGCTGACCCTTTTGATTTGCTGCTCGCTGCTGACGCTGGCCTGCACCAAGAACCCTATTCCCCAATATAAGGTGGACCCTTACTATTGTGTGGACGATGACCCGGAGGAGCCCGAAGAACCGGATGATCCCGAACCCGACCCTCAGCCCGATCCGCAGCCGGATCCCCAACCCGACCCGCAGCCGGACCCGGACCCTGATCCGCAACCGGATCCCGATCCTGACCCCCAGCCGATCGACCCTAATGCGGGACTCGATGACTTCGGGCATAATGATGTTGTTAATGGCTGATAGACTTTTGTATAGACTTTTGTGATGAAAAAGAAGCAGTTTTTTCCGTATGTGTCTCCTTCTTCCATCTGCCTGGTGGAAGAGGTGGAACATTCGGTATTGATAACTTCCGGGGACGACCTGCCCGACTGGACCGAGGAAGGTGTTGAAGGAAATGATAGTTTTTAGGAGGGCCTGCTATGAAGAAAATACTATTCATACTCTTTTGGGCGGTCCTGCTGTTTTTGGGCGCCTGCAGCCGCAGTGAACTCGAACCCACAACCGCAGATGAAACTACCTGCGCGGAACCGGAAGAGCCGGTGGAAATAATTGGCATTACCGTTGGAAATCCCTGGGAGGAAGACAGCAATGCAGCGTCCGGCGACAACGGCACGGCAGAAAACGGAAATCCGGATCCGGAAAATCCCCAGGCTGAAGGTGATGGCGATGAAGGAACCAAAATTTCTTATGAGTATGCCGATTCCAAACTCAAGCAGTCCTGGGAAAAGGGTGATAAACTGCTGGTTTATGGGCGTAATACCAGTACCGCTTATATCTTCACGGCCGATCAGATTTATGACAACGGCCGGGCCCATTTTACCGGGACCAAACCCAATGCGGCCAACACTGCCTATGATATTGTTGTACTGGGACAGAAGAGCAATGTCTCTTTTACGAATGTCAAGGATATGAAAAATGTCTGCTTCAATGAACTGACCCAAACCGAGAATAACAGCCTCGCCCATATCGAGTCCTACATCTGGCTGGAGAATGTCAATACATATCAAGATATACAGTTTAACTCGACCTGGGCGTCAAGCCACGGGAGCGGTTCTTATAATGTGAACCCCATTGTACATTTCAGGATAAAAAGGCGGTCCGGCTCGGGCACTCCGCTGAAAATAGGGCTGGTTTCTACGGATGCCCCATTGATTCCGCATTACAAAGGGGGACGCAAAGTGAATTCCATCTGGCTCAATCTCACCGGCGTTACGCCTGTATCGGAAGTTTTTGATGCCTGGATGCCCCTTCCCGAGGCATTGGCGAGTGGGAATTACATTGTTTCTGTCAAGATGAGCGATGGCAATTATTATTTTTCTCCCAAAAAGACTTTCTCTGTTCCGGCCGGAAAGGTGAGTTTGATTCAGAAAAATATGGATACTAATTCCTGGATGGCCAGTTGGCAGACCAATTTGACGGTATTCGCATCGCAGGATTCGCCTTATTCGAGTCGGCCGATGAAAACGGATGGTAGTCTTGACGATTGGAATTCCTTGGTTATGCTGGCCCATCCCAACATAGAAACCTGCACACTTCCTGCCGATCCCTTGTATAAGGAACTATATGAGGCCCGTATGGTTGCGGATGCTGCCTGGGTATTCGGTTATATCGAGTTTAAAATGCCGCAGTGGAATAGATCCATGCCTTTAGATATAGCTTTTGTAACCGGAGGTACCGGAGGGTTTTTCCCCTTGGCCGGCACTGATTTATATCACGATAATCAAAATGCTTTCACCAACACGAATGTGCGGGAGTATTTGGAGATAAGGGGACTTTCTTTGATGGCTACCAATAAATTCTGCAATTGGCGAACAGATAATTCAACAACTGCATATAATGCTTGGTTGTCGTGGTATAGGTACAATTCGACTGCCGGTCAGACTATATATAATGGGCATTTGACACAACTTTATTGTACCTATGACAATGAGTTGCCTTGGCAGTATTTGAATGCAAACGGGGTTTTTGACAGCGCTAATCAGATAGGTCGTCTTGAATTCCGCTTGCGGAGATCTTCGTTGGGGGCAACATCTACGACTTTGCATTATGGACTCAAGTTTATGGGCCCCTCGGATAGTTTAGGCGATGGTTGGTATTGTCGTGGTTTACTTCCTCAAGGAGGAAAGAATCAGTCTGGCGTTCGTCAAGTTGTTTCTATGCGTCAAATGTCGGTACCTTCCTATTCGCAATATGAATATCCGTTTGATGATGGTAATAAATACTAATTAAGTAAAATATGCTTACACCTACTTCTTTTCGTCCATCAGGATATGTTTCTCCTGCTGTACGTCCCGTCGAAATCGCACCGGAGCGTTTCGTGATGGGCTCGCCGGTGACCAACCCGGGTTTTCCGGGCGTGGATGTTTACGAAGATGAATTTTAAAAGGATGCAGGATATGAAAAAACAAGTCTTTTTTACCCTCTTGGTAGGGATGTTGTTGTTCTCCTGCGCGAAAATGGAGGACAGCGTACCCGTGTCCGTTTCTGCGGAAAAAGTCCAGATTACAGCGTCGCTTTCCGAAGATGCCAAAGTGTCCTACGACTACTCGGTGGCCGGCATCAAATCCTCTTGGGAGGCCTACTCGGTGGCCGGCATCAAATCCTCTTGGGAGGCCGGTGACCGCATTCTCGTGACGGGACACAATACGGGCGTATCTTCGGTGTTTACCCTCACTTCTGTGGGGTCGGATCCTTCCGTTGCCATATTTGAAGGCAACTCCGTTGACGACAGCGCCTTCGATATCGCCATCCTGGCGAAGGGCGTATCGGCGACGAGCCAGACGGAACTGTGCCGCCGCGATTTCAGCAACCAGGTGCAGACGGGCAACGCCAGCCTGGCGCATTTGGGCAGTTTCGTCTGGTTGGAGAATGTATCTTCTTATCTTTCAATGGCCTTTACGAGCGACTGGGCTTCCTCCAAGGGGGGCAGCCTCCGCATCAATCCCATCGTGCGCTTCGAGGTCAAACTTCCCACCTCCGGCAAGCCGGTCAAGTTGGGCTTGATTTCTACGAAGGGGGCTTCCGAGACTGGTGAGCAGAGCAAACGCCTGCGCCACTGCTACGGCGGGACCAAGGTCAATTCCGTATGGCTCGACCTTCAGTCCGTCACGCCGGAAAGCGGCATTCTGACCGCCTATATGGCCTTGCCGCAGGCGGCGTAGGTCCTGCGGTAGAAGGCGGTCGCCGCGTCGAAGTTCTCATCGGCCGCGCCGCCGGGGAGGGTGAGTTCCATCAGGCGACCGACGCCGTTGCCGACGTACGAGCGGACCGCCTCTCTCGTGTGTTCCGGATAGCCGAAGGCGCG
>CADAFY010000083.1 GCA_902787255.1 uncultured Bacteroidia bacterium | reverse complement strand
CCGCCCCAGACCAGGCTCATCAGCAGCGGTGTAAATTTCAAAATTTCCATTTTCGATTCGTTTTCAGTCTTGCAAAGATACTAAAAATAGTATGGATTGACCGCAAAGATGCAATTATTTTTTGTAAATAATTTATCGCAAATAATTGGCAGAAATAGCGTTTAAATGAAGCGGCGGGGCGGTTTGAGGCGCACAGCGCCGAAGCGCCAACAGGCGCGCGACGGAACGTCAGCGAGATTTTCGCAGAAAATTGAAGCAGTGGAGGCGCCCGATGGAGCGAAGCGAAATCGGCATGGTATCCCTCACTCTCCGGGATTTGGCAGCGCCGCTGCGCGGCTTGCCACATCCCTGCCCGCCTGCGGCGGGGCGTTGCAATAAGCTATCAAAAAAGTTCAGCACAAGTAAACTTGGCTGAACTTTTTGCTACCTTCTTGCGGAGAGTGAGGGATTCGAACCCCCGGAGGCTTGCACCTCAACAGTTTTCAAGACTGCCGCCTTAAACCACTCGGCCAACTCTCCAAAATAAAAGTAAATCTTGGGACCGCAAAGTTACGAGCAAACCGAGAGAAAAACAAATTTATTTGCTTTTCCGAGGTGCAGCCGTTACTGCCGCGAAGCGGAACGTAAGACATTTCTCCCAAATCCACAAGAAAATATTTCCCGAAAAAGCAGCAAAATTAGTTGCAAAATAAGGGGGATTTTTCGTAACTTTGCACGCCAAAGAGAACAATATATTTTTCAAGTTATGTCCTTCATTGAAGATAGAGTTGCTTTGGATGGCCTTACATTTGATGACGTCCTGCTCATCCCGGCCTATTCGGAAGTTTTGCCAAGGGAAGTTTCCCTCAAAAGTCGTTTTTCCAGAAACATCGAATTGAACATTCCCATCGTGTCCGCCGCTATGGACACTGTTACGGAAGCGCCGATGGCCATTGCCCTTGCACGGGAAGGTGGAATCGGCGTTATTCATAAGAATATGTCCATCGAGGAGCAGGCCCACGAAGTGCGCAAGGTCAAACGCGCGGAGAATGGAATGATCAACGACCCCGTAGTCATCAGCAAAGACCAGACGGTGGGAGACGCGCTCCGCTTGATGAGCGAGAACCACATCGGCGGCATTCCCGTAGTGGACGGCGAGCGCAAATTGGTGGGCATCGTGACCAACCGGGACGTACGTTTCCAGGAAGATATGACGGTCAAGATCGAGGATGCGATGACCTCCAAGAACCTGGTGACCATCCGTGACAACCAGCAGAACAAGGTGGAGAAATTGCCCGTAGTCAATGCGGAAGGACATATCGTAGGCCTCATCACCTACAAAGATTTGATTAAAGAAGTACTGCACCCGAACGCGTGCAAGGACAGCCGCGGACGGCTCCGTTGCGCCGCGGGCGTAGGCATCACGGGCGACGCGTTGGACCGCGTGGCCGCGCTGGTTGCCGAAAATGTGGACGCCGTGGTGCTGGATTCCGCACACGGACATAGCAAAGGCGTGATTGACGCCCTCAAACGCATCAAAGCGGCCTATCCCGGCCTGGACGTCGTGGTCGGCAATATCGCCACGGCCGATGCAGCCCGCTACCTGATTGAAAGGCCATTTATGAAGTGAGCAAAGCGGCCCAGGGCAGCGGCGTTCCCGTCATCGCGGACGGCGGACTTCGCTACTCGGGCGACATCGTCAAGGCCCTGGCGGCCGGCGGCAACTGCGTGATGTGCGGTTCGATGTTCGCAGGCACGGAAGAGGCGCCGGGCGAGACCATCATCTTCAACGGAAGGAAATTCAAGTCCTACCGCGGAATGGGCTCCATCGATGCGATGAACGCCGGTTCGCGCGACCGCTATTTCCAGGACGGCGTCAGCAACGCCAAGAAACTGGTGCCGGAAGGCATCGTGGGCCGCGTGCCCTATAAAGGAACGCTGGAGGAGACAGTATATCAGTTGGTAGGCGGTATCCGTTCGGGTATGGGCTACTGCGGCGCCAAGGACATCGAGACGCTGCAAAAGGCCAAGTTCACCCGCGTGACGGCCAGCGGCGTGATCGAGAATCACCCGCACGACATCACCATCACCAAGGAAACGCCCAACTACACCCGGGGAGAATAGTCATTAACCTTATTATAAACCTATGTCACAACAAGAACAACAACCCATCTACGATGCCAGGACCCTGGGCGCGCCCAGAATGGCTCTCCTCGGTTTCCAGCACATGTTCGCCATGTTCGGCGCCACCGTTCTGGTCCCTACCATCACCGGTTTGTCCGTCTCCGCCACCCTGCTCTTCGCGGGTATCGGCACCCTGATTTTCCATTTCATGACCAAATGGAAAGTTCCTGCCTTCCTCGGCTCCTCCTTCGCCTTCCTCGGCGGATATGCCGCTGTCAAAGAAATGGGTGTCGCCGCCGGACTGACCGTTCCCGCCGCCCTCACCTACGCTTGCCTGGGTGTTTTCTTCGCCGGCCTGATGTACTTCATCCTCGCGGGACTTGTCGCCGCTTTCGGCACCCGCAAGGTGATGCGCTTTTTCCCGCCCGTCGTCACCGGCCCCATCATCATCGCCATCGGTCTGAACCTCTCCGGCGTGGCCATCAACAGCTGCATTGACAACTGGTGGATTGCGCTCGTCGCCATCTTCACCATCATCATCTGCAACATCTGGGGCAAGAAAATGATCAAGATTATCCCCATCCTCCTGGGTGTGGTGGTCTCCTATATTTTCGCCGCCTGCATCGGGAAAGTCGATTGGAGCAACGTCAAAGACGCGGCTTGGTTCGGTCTCCCCTTCCAGATGGAAAACACGGTGTTCGCCATCTTCAAGAATCCCGACTGGAACCTCGTGCTGAGCGCCATCATCGCCATCATCCCCATTTCCCTGGCTACGATGGTCGAGCACATCGGCGACATCTGCGCGATTTCCTCCACGACCAACCAGAACTTCTTGAAAGAGCCCGGCCTGCATCGCACCCTGATGGGTGACGGTCTCGCCACGATGGTCGCTTCCCTGTTCGGCGCTCCCGCCAACACGACCTACGGCGAAAACACCGGCGTGCTCAACATCACCAAGGTCTTCGACCCCCGCGTGGTGCGCATCGCCGCCTGCCTAGCCATCCTCTTCTCCTTCTCTCCCAAGTTCGCGGCCGTCGTCAGCGCGATGCCCGTCGCCACGGTCGGCGGTGTCTCCCTCGTGCTCTACGGTATGATTTCCGCCGTCGGTGTGCGTAACATCGTCGAGAACAGAGTGGACTTCACCAACACCCGCAACGTCATCATCGCCGCCCTCGTGCTGGTGCTCTCCATCGGTATCACCTACGGCCCCGGCGCCATCAGTTTCGGTAAGATTTCCTTAAAGACTTCGAGTTCGGCAAGGAATACGAAGGTGTGGTCAACGTCAGCCTCGGCGGTGCCGCGCTGGACACGCCCGAAGATACGCTCTTCCGTAACCTCGATCGCAGCAAGACGATGAAGCAACTGCGCGAAGAAGACAAAGCCGCCGCCAAAGCCGCCGAAGAGGCCGCCAAAGCGGAAGAAGCGAAGAAAGAATAATCAGTGAATCAGATTTAGAAACTCATTGCGAGTTCGCTCGTCTTTGAGAAATATCCCCGAAAAAGCCGACGTCGTAGTAATGGCGTTGGCTTTTTGTACGCCCCGCAGCGTCATACACGAGTGACTGGCTTCGATAACCACGGCCACTCCGCGGGGGTTGAGCGTCTCCTGGATACAGTCGCGGATCTGCATCGTGAGCCGTTCCTGCACCTGCAGGCGGCGGGCGAAAGTCTCCACCACACGGGCGATTTTGCTCAGGCCCGTGATTTTCCCGTCGGGAATGTACGCTACGTGGCATTTGCCGATGAAAGGCATAATATGATGCTCGCAAGTGGAATAAAGATCTATATCTTTGACCAGCACCATCTGGCTGTAATCTTCCTCGAACAAGGCCGAACGGATAATCTGCGCCCCGTCCTCCTGATAGCCCTTGGTCAGGAATTGCAAGGCCTTCGCCACCCGTTCCGGGGTCTTTACCAAGCCTTCTCGCTGCGGGTCCTCCCCGAGCAGTTCCAAGATTTTTTTATAATGTTCCGCAATCTCGCGGGTCACTTCCGGGTTATAAATTTCTTCGTGCAGATAAGCCATCGTTCATTTCTTTTAGCGTGCAAAGTTACATATATTTTATTTTGGTGGAACCATTTATTTTTTATACCTTTGCGGTCCCTTTCGGAAAGCCCCCTTTCCAAAGGAGATAAATAAATAATTTACAAACATTTACTATAACCGTTATGTACTGGACTTTGGAACTCGCTTATCGCCTTGAAGATGCCCCCTGGCCGGCTACAAAAGACGAATTGATCGACTACGCCACCCGCAGCGGCGCTCCCCTCGAAGTCGTGGAGAACCTGCAAGAACTCGATGATGACGGAGAAATCTACGAAAGCATCGAAGACATCTGGCCCGACTACCCCACCAAAGAAGACTTTTTCTTTAACGAGGAAGAGTATTAGGGACCTGCAAACCCTAAGATGTCGAAAGTCCCGCTGTAAAGGTGGGACTTTCTGCATTTTTCCCGTATTTTCGCTGAATGTCCCCACTGAAAAACAGGGACCTTCGGCACTCCAGGTCCAAAGAGTGCTCCGGTCTAGATATTCCTTATGAAGATGATTTGGAGGTATGATTTTTATTTTATACTTTTGCAGAAAATGAGAATTGTTATGAACAATTGCGAGAAAATCATTATTGAGAATCCGCCTAAGAAGGTGTTGGATTTTGTCGAAAAGATGCGCGAGACAAAAAGGATGCAGCGGGAAGCCCTTCTCGAGAAAAAGACTCATACATTCAGTGTTCTGGTATAATGAATCTGTCGTTTGATGTCATTACTCGAGAGGGAGACAAGGTGGTTGTCTCCCTCATTTCTTTTTAAGAGACCAGCATCTCCCATTGGCGGAGTTCCTTAAAGATGAGGTTTTAAATAATTTCAATACGATATTAGAGCAAAAATAATAGATACTATCACTTTATGAGGAAGTTCTGAAAACCGGCATCCGTATTAGAGGAAGAATGCCAGAGCGAGAAAGTTTTGACCAAAACCAACAAAAAAAAGCAACTAATGTCAGTGTGACGCTCTATTACAACCTGACGGTTTTCTCCCCACCCAGCGACAGGAGCAGGCTCAAGGTCAGGGCGATGACGGCGACGGGAGGAATCAAGTACTGTTTATAAGTGGTCAGGAATACGCGGAGGCTTTCCCAGATGCCGTTACTGACGGATGCGGGGTCCACCGGATACAGAAAGGCTATTGCCGCAGCCACCACGCCGAGGACCAGACCTATGGCCAATGCGACAATCAGCGCGATACGACCCGCACTGCGTTGGCGGTCAACCTCGGCTTTGATGCCCTCGACCTTGTCCATCCGCCGGTATGTCTCCAGCAGGAAAGTCGGGTCGTCTTTTACCGCAGGCCGGTTTGTGCGAAGGAAATCGTCAATCTCTTTCATAACTGAATGTGCTCTTTAAGATGGTTTCTCCCCTGGGACAGATGATATTTCACGGTCCCTTGCGGGATGGAAAGGATGGCCGATATCTCCCGGATGCTCTTGTCCTCGAAGTAGAACAGGGATATCGCGGCCTTTTCTTTTTCCGGCAAGCGTTCCAAGGCCTGGTAAAGCGGCTGGTAACGGAAAGAGGCATCGGATGAAGCGTCGGAAGGGATGTTCAGCGCCGCCTCAATCGGCGTCTGTTCGGGTTTTGCCTTGCGGCAGAAGTCGATATAGCAGTTATAGGCAATCCGGAAAAGCCAGGTGCTGAATTTGGAAAGGCCCAGAAACGAGCCGGAAGCCACGTATGCCCTCACCAAGGCGTCTTGGGCGAGATCGTCTGCCAACGCGGAATCGCCGTTGCACAACGCAAGCAGGAACCGCCTCAAGGGCTCCTGCTCCACGCGCACAAGACTGACGAACCGCTCCCGGGTCATTTTACTTCTGCAACTTTCTTTCCTCGTCCTCTATCTCCTTGGCCAGCATACGTTTCCCTACGAAATATACGATGAACAAAGAGATGCCGACAGCCAGGAGTATTCCACCAAGGAAAGGTAGCGTGGGCAGCGGGCTATTGTTCATATCCCAACCGTAGTGGTTGCAGTAGAAGAGGCCCCCGAGCAGCCCGACTACGCCCAGAAGAGTGGTGATGGTTGCACCGGTAAGACGGGCCAGCAGTTTCTCCTTGATGGTCTTCTGCTGCGACTGCTGCGCCTTGAAGAAACCTGTGTCGATGGTTGCGCCGGACTCGATGGCCTTGAGCATAATTTCCGTCTTCTTGTTGGTCTCATTCATTTTGGCACGTGTATTCAGCCACACGATTACAATGGGAAGTACCACACAGATACCAATGGGAATCAAATCTTCAAAATTCATAATTATCTCATTTTTAAGGTTTAACTTTCTCGCTTTCGGAGCGGTTTCATCTATTAGACGGAAACACCGGCCAAAAGGTTGGGGAAAGTTACAAAAATTTTATCTTGCAGCGGTCAATGGATTTTCTTAACCCTACGAGTGAAAGAAAACAAATTTGTCAATATATCCTTCTGCAAGGCCTGGAAGCCGGAATCTAGTCGTCCACGATGGTGATGCGGCCCTGGGGCCGGGCATAGTTGCCGGAGATGACTCCGCCCAGGTTTGTTTCCATATAGTCAGACAAGGCGTCACGGACGAGACCTGTACTGTAAATGAGTTGTTTACAGTCTTTTAGGGTCTCATAGAAACCGCCGCGAGCATAGTAATCCGAGGAGGCGATGGTATAGTATCCGGCGGGATCAAGAGGGACCCACTCACCGGAGGCTTCTTCAAGCACGAACACGTCGCTCACAGTATCGCTTCGCAGATGGACCGTGTAACGGAGTCCGGAGACCTGGGGTAACTGTCCTTCCTCCGACGGGAGGTTTGCAGTGCAGCGCTCCAGCATAGACAAAATCTGCGCCCCGTTGGCTTCGAATTTGGACAGATGGTCGTCAAACGGCTGGGCGTTGGCGACATCCCCATAGGTGATGATGCCGGCCGAAATGCCGTTGCGAAAGCCTCCACCATTGAAAAGGCCGATCTGAGCCTGCATCGCATAGCGCACCGCATCGGTCAGGATGTCGGCCAGGTTGGTCTCACCGCGCCGGACCAGCCGGTTGCCTTCGGCGTCTCTTACAATCAAGTCGAAATCGCTATAAGCAATCTTTCGGGCTGTCACCTCATCCAGACTCTGATGGGCCCTGCCGATGGCCGCGCTCACGCCGGCTCTTTCATAGGGAATGTCCTCGATGGACACGAGCGAAGTGCGGATGCGGCCGTCGGCGGAAATCACAAGTTTGCCCACATTGGCGAACTGCGCACCGGTCTGGGAGACGGGGACGAGTTTGCCATCCAAGTTCGCCACCAGGTCACCCGGGATGATGGAGTGGGAATGCCCGTCCAGCACCGCATCGATACCGCGGGTGGCGGCGACAAGTTGATGGGAAGTGATTCCCAGGGCAGGCTGTTCCTCACCCAGGTGCGCGAGAATGACAACATAGTCAGCGCCTTTTCCACGCGCTTCATCCACGGCGGCCTGCACCAGACGACAGACGTCATCGGTACGGAGATCATAGGTCTGGTTTCCGTCTTTATCGTAGAAGGAGTAACTCTCTCCAATCATAGATTCCGGCGTAGTGACGCCGACGAAAGCGACGCTGCGCGTTCCGTAGGTCCGGATTGTATAGGACGGGAAGCAAGGCTCCGATGCACCATACTTGTAGAGATTGGCACTGAGGACAGGAGCGCCGATCTGCGGCACAAGTTCATGCATACGGTCCATCCCGTAATCAAATTCGTGGTTCCCCAGCGTGACGGCATCATAGCCCACCGCCTTCATCACATCCACGATATACTGTCCACGGGAAAGAGCCCCCGCATTGCCCCCTTGCAGATAGTCCCCGCAACTGACGACGGCGGCCCAGGCCGTATCGCTGGCCGCAACGGCATCATAAAGGCCCGCCAGCCGCGTATAACCGTCAATGGAACAATGCACGTCATTATCAGACAGGATGACGATGCTCTTTTCCGGCCGGGCGTCAGGAAGGTTCTTACGCTCGCAACTTATCGACACTAAAGAAAGGACGGCAAGGAGGAAATAACTGATTCTTTTTTGTTTTTCTGTCATAAAGCATTCAATAACTCCGTGAACCGGGCACGGATATCGGCAAGAATGGAGCGCCAGTCCTTCAGGCTTCCGTCCAAGTTATCGGAAACCGCCTTGAGGCAGTAGAACGGGATATCGTACATCTTGCAGAACCGGGCCACGGCGTAGGCCTCCATATCAAAGAGGTCGTACTGCTGCGAAAGCTCCTTCACCTGCTCCGGGCTAAAGGTCTGGGTGCTCATGAAATAGTCTCCAGAAAAGACGCTGGCGCCTTCGCCGGGAAGTTCAATGCAGTCGTGAACCAGTTCACAGCCGCCATTGAAGATGCGGGTACAGTTGACAATGGTGCCGATGGGGAACTTGGCCGACCCGGCGCTGCCGATGTTCAGGACTACGGGATTGCTTCCTTCCGGCAGCGTCTCGTGCCATTTCACCAGGCCGCTGAACATGCGCATCTTCCCCATCCCGGTGAATACCACGGGGAATGGCACATCGGCAGGATCTATCTCATCCTTATCGGCCACAAACAAAACCACTTCGCGGCCCTTGAGTTCTTCCAAAACTTGATTAACGGCTGTCACCGTATCGTAATTATTGGGTTCTACATGGACTTGAGGGCTTTTGCAGGCAAACAGAAGGAGTCCCCCCAAAAGCATTGCCAGTGTTTTCTTCATATTCCCTGTATTGATTTTTAATATTTCGGAAGCGAATTTACTATTTTTCGGTGAGATGGAAATACTTTTTGTAAATATGGGAAAAGGGTTGTAGTTTTGCATAGAACATGAATGACTTCTTCCGTTCATTATTGATGGTGACGGCCCAAATGAGTCCGTATCTGCTGTTGGGATTCCTGATAGCAGGGATTCTGCATGTGTTTGTGCCCAGGTCTTTCTATAATAAGTACCTGTCACGGGACAACAAACTATCGGTTCTGTATGCCGCTCTGCTGGGCATTCCTCTGCCGCTTTGCTCCTGCGGCGTGATTCCTACAGCCATCGGACTGCGGAACGAAAATGTTTCCAAAGGAGCAGTAGCATCCTTCCTCATAGCCACCCCTCAGACGGGTATCGATTCCATTCTGTCCACATGCTCCATACTGGGGCTGGGGTTCGTTGTCATACGGCCGGTTGCAGCACTGGTGACTGGTGTATGTGGCGGATTGCTCGTGAACCGTTTGGTGCGTGAAGACACGGATGGCGTCTCCGCGGCAAGCTCCTGCCACGTCGAAAGCGGGAACAAAGTGTGGCGCGTGTTGCGATACGCCTACTTTGACATGATCCAGGACATCGGCTTGCGGCTG
>CADAFY010000082.1 GCA_902787255.1 uncultured Bacteroidia bacterium | reverse complement strand
CGACATAGACAGTCATATCGTTGTTCTGGCTGTTATGCGGGAAGGAGACGGAAGCCCGGTTGGTGCAACGGGTCAACGAGCCCGTTTGTACCCGTCCGACCATTCCGCCGAGATAGCGGCTGGCATTGCCGGTCACGGCGGAAGAAGGCTGATAGGTCACGCTGCCTTGGGAAACGCAATCGCTCATCGTTCCGTTGAGAGTCCGGGCAAAAATGCCCGTGCTCTCCGCATCCGTCGTCTGGGAAATGGTCGAATTGAGCGTCAGGTCCTGTACGGTCCCCTGCAGATTGCCAAAGAAGGGAGAAGTCAGTCCGGTGATGGTCTTGCCGTTACCGTCCAGCGTACCCGTGTAACCGTCGATAGGAGTCCAGGCAGCAGCGGCTAATGAGCCGACGGTAAAGTTGCAAGCCACCCTGGCGTTCAAGTCTGTCTCCCCACCGGCAACGGCGGCATTGAACGCTGCCAAAGTTGTCTCGTCGTGGATGATAAAATCGTCGGTCAGGGCGGTCACTTCTATGGACAGATACCCCAAATAGACGCGGGCTTTCGTATCCGAGTCGGAAGAAAGGGTCGCATCCTGCGGGAAGCCGAATACAATCCGGTCGCCATCCTGCACATACAAACCCTCAACCGTCAAATAATCGCTCCAAGTCTTTCCAGAGACCGTCACCGTTCGATATTTGAGAACATTGTCGTATGAAGGCCAATTAAAAGCCGGGCTGACGGCACGACCGCTGCTTGTCACACCGGAAACAACTGCAATGGCCCAAGCGGGATTCGTCGCGCCATCATATTTTGCCGCCTTGACTTTTACCTTGACTTCCGCCTTCTTGCCCTCCGCCAACGGGATGGGAGGAGTCAGCAAATAACCGGCCGCGCCTGTTTTTCCCAACTTCATAAAGCCGTTCTTGAAGTAGGTAGAACCTTGGTAAAGCCACCCATTCAAGCGGCTGGCTGTATAAGCAGCATCGAAGATTCCAGACTCAAAATTCAAATCATCGCCTCCCCGAAGAAAGGTGGAGTTATCGTCCGCCACCAAATAGTCAAAGGTTCTACCTCCAACTTTTGCTGCACCTTGGGAAGTAGTCGGATAGAAGCCGCCGTAGGAGATATCGTTGTAAAAAGCCGAGCCCCATCCTATTTCACTGAAATTTTCCGAAAGTATCGTTCCTGTTGCCGCAATATCTTCCACCGGCATTGTTTGAGAGGAAGGCGATGCGGGAAGTGTAATGTTTGATACTGGCGTAAAAATGTTATTGCCTACATCCAGCACTTTAACATAATACGTTGCACCGGGATTCAGGCGCCCTACCGTATAAGTCAAAGGGGTCTGATTATTTACCCAACAATGCTTATAACCAGAAGGAGGATTCTGGGGTTTGGGATAAATCTCCACCTCACGGACACCGGTAGTAAAGTCGCTGCTGGTAGAAACATAGATACGCCAGCGCTTGGCATAGTCGTTGGCAGTGGCGTGGCTTTGCCAATTGATTGACATGGTGGAGGAGGTAATCTCGCCCAACACCGGCGCATCCGCAAAGGTCGAGGGACTCTCGCTGTATTTGGGGCTGCCAATGTTGTGGGCAGTCCCCACCTCAGCGGTAAAAGAGGCCGTGTTGGAAAAGGTCATACTTGTACCATCCTTGGCATAGACGATGAAGCGAAGCCCTTTGTAATAAATACCGGCAGGAACGCAGAAGAAAAACTGTGTCCCAAAATCCAGCCCGGCGTCCGGCGCATTTATTTCCACATAAGCATGGCCAGAAGCGGCAGTAAATGTAGAAGAAGCATTATTATAATCCGTTGTAAAAGTGCCGCTGAGGGCCTCTCCGCCGATGGATTCAAGGCGCACTTTGGCAATTTTATAGTCGTAGGGCGTAGTGGCATCTTTGGCCGTAATGCGGATGAGTGAGACCTTGGGATAGAAAGTCAGGGTTTGGGTCGCACTCTTTCCGACCATGATAAATGCACGCGGGTCGTACGTTCCCTCAACATAATTCTGGCTGGCAGGAATGGTGATCGTACCTACCCCGTCCTTGAAAGCAAACTGGTCTGCGGGGAAGCCATAGTACCAATAGTCCTCGTACTGGGGCACCACTTCAGCCATCGGGAAGCGAGCGGCCTTGGTCCCCACATAGCCGTCTCCCGTCTTGAGGGCACCGCTGGATACACCGTTGATGCTCACTCTGTCGCCGTCGCTCCAGTAGTTATAGTAGGTCGTGGCATCCTTGTAGCTCAAGGCTGTACGAGTATCTTCGGGTTCACTGTTCATTTCTCCCTCATCCGACGGACTTTCTTCTTTCGCCGGCTGCTCCGGCTCGGGAATAGGTTGCTTGTCCTGGGAAATGCCCGCTCCGAATACCATCACGACGGGTCGGCCGTCATCGGTCGTTTCGCCGTCACCGGGCCGAAGTTCAGCCGGAAGTTCTTCCTGTTCTCCGGTATTCACAGGCTGTATGGCGTCATCCCCGACGGCCTGTTCGGTCTTGGCGCAAGCCAGACACAGCAGCAGCGCGGAGGCTGCAAAATAGACTTTCATTTTCATACTTCTAACCTCCATCGCTTAATTGAGCCATCCTTCTTCTTCACTATCACCAATGGTGATTTCATCCAAATCAGTCCCCGTCTGCGGGCTTTGACACAACACACCGGCCTCGTCCTGTGGGCCTTCCCATTCGATGAGGGGTGACACATAAAAACTTTTCTTTACCATATCACAATTGTTCAATATGCTATTGTTCGAGCCAGGTTCCCAGCTCGGTATAAATCTTTCGGGACATAAAAGCCATCCCATTGGCATCCGGGTGGATGAGCAAATCATCGTATTTGGTCATATAGACCTTGTCCTTAAATCCGTTGACCGCCAGAAAATCCACGACTTTCGCCCCGTAATGGACCGCGATTTTCTGGATGGACTTCTGCATCCCCACAGAGACATTGTCTCCGATGATACAAACCACTTTGGCGGAAGGATAACGCAGCTTGACCATCTGCATCAGTTTCAGATAAGCGGAGCAGAAGGTATTGAACGGAAGCGCTTCAGCGGAGGAAATACCGGTCGTCGCATCCACCTGGGTGAACAGCGCGTTGAACTCCGCGTCGCTCGGATAGGTCTCCCCCCGCATCGCATAGCCGTCCGCAAGCAGTTCGCCGGTGTTGTGCAAATAATCGTTGGTCCCGCCGTGGATGAAGATGATATCCGGACGGCCGACACCGCCATATTGGATAAAGCGGGTGCAGAAATCCTGATTGTACCAATACTCGGAAGCGGAAGAAGCGTTCGTCGTCTGGGTCACGGTCGTGTTGCCGAAAGAAATATTCATATCCACACGGGCGTTGCGCATATATTGATAGACGACTTGATACCACCAAGTCTGGTCCACGGAAGACACGTCACAATTATTCTTGTTGGGATAATGGGCGGAAGCGCCCGGCTGAATCCAGCCAAAGAAGGTGGAAATGGAATCTCCGATGATGCTTACCCGTTTCTTGGAACGGTCTTTGGGATTCGGATCGGCTGGAACGGTCGCGGGAACGGGATAGCCGTCGCTTCCCGCCACCCAAGCGTCATAGGATCCTTTGTTGTCGTTCAGGCGGGCCAGCAGTGTTCCGTCGGTAAAAGCCTGGACCGCAAGCCCCGTACAATCCGTCATCGTCCCCGAAGGGTTCGTCTTGCAAAAGACAAACGAGGCGTCGTAGGAATTGTGAAGGTAGGTGGCCGCATTCGTCCCCCGTCCGAGGAAACTGCCATAATAAGACAGCGTGGATGCGGTTACGGACACATTCCTGTATAGGACATCTCCAGCGGAAACAGTCGTATAACAATTCTCAAAACGCATATTCGCGCTGCCGTTGTAGCCGGCGAAACCGCCGATTCCGCCGGCACACTCAACCAGCGAGGCCACATAGTCGGGACGGGCCGCCGCATTGGCGATGACAATGGAGCCGTTTCCTTTTACAAAACCGACAAAGCCGCCCACCAGGGCATAACTACTGGAATTGAAGCCGCTGGAACGGATTTCTCCGCCCATCGCGCAGCAGTCGGTAATCGTCACCGACTTGGCATCGGGATAAACCAGGCCGACGAAACCGCCGACATCATATTGTCCGGCCACATCCGTATAAGCGGCGCAGCGGCGCACGGACACATCCTCCGTCGGGCGGATCTTGGCAATGACACCGCCGGCATCCTCGCCCTGCGTCATCACGCGGGCCTTTCCGCTGACCACGCAATCTCTCACGTTTCCTCCGGCCAGTAGCGCAATAATGCCACCGGCATATTTCGTGCGGGAACTGACCTCCGCCTCACTGCGGCAGGAACTCACTTCCATTTCCGCCCCCGAGGCACTGGCGACAATGCCCCCGGCGTAGTAGCTGGCGGCCACCGTGGAACCGGGTTCGACCGCACATCCGGTGATACGAACATTCTCGACCGTACCCGCGATGCCGCCCACTTGGTTGTAAACGGCGGACACATTGCCCTTGAAGGAGCATCCTTTGATAAGGCCGCCGTTGCCACGGCCCATGATGCCGGCCGTGTAAGAAAACTGGTTGCTGCTCTCATATCCCGTGCTGTACACATCCCCCGACAGGGAACAATCCTCCACGGAAGTCGTGAAGGCATAGCCTACCAGACCGCAATAAGGACCGGTCGTTTTGAGCAGGAGATGCTGGAAAACAAGATTCTTGATGGAGGCATCCGTGCAATGGACAAAAGGACAAGCCGGCGTACCGTCCGTTTTGACGATTTTAAAAGCGTTGACAGTGTGATTTCGACCGTCCATATGTCCTTTAAACGGGGCGTTTTCCGAGATACCGAAGGAAAGAGGCGTGACCGTAGAAAAATCCAAATCCGCCCCGAGGGCATACCAGGCGGCATTCAAAGCACCGGTGGCGTCTTCCACAGCCGCCGCAGCCCGGTCGTTCCATTGCTCCGCCGTACGAATCATATACGGGTCGCTTTCCGTCCCGCTGCCTTGCGGTTCAATCTCTTTGGAGGTACGGACAAAAGCGGAGAGGTCCAGGTCGAAACGGACAAAATGCGTGATGCTGCGGGAGGATTGTTCGGGAAGCGCATCCGTGCGTTCTTGCGTGTATCTATTTTTATCTGTGTTCACCTCGATGGATTCCACCGCGCAAGAAGCGCCGGAAGCCCAACTCATATAGATCCGGGCGCCGTCTTCCGCCGTCCGACCCGTCAAGGCAAAGGGCGTCTCCAGCGTCACCGTCGTGCTTTTGCCTCCGGCCTTTAATACGACGGATTCCAGAATTTCCCCTGCGTCAAAGGCGCCATAAATCCGAAATTGGAGAAGATCCGACAAGGAGCGAAGCTGGATCACGTCAGCCCCATATTGTCCGCTGTCTGTCTTATACAGGTCAGCGGAAGTCATCTGCGCGACAAAGGGGCAATAGGAAAGATTCACCTCCCCTTCCCGGACCTGCATCTGCTCGGTCGGAACCGAGCTTTCCATCCGGCCCTGATCCGAAAGGGTCACCGCCGCATCTGCGGGGATTACGATGCCTTTGAAGTCGTCCCAGGTCACGGAAGTCGAAGAAAGATCCACCAGACCGGAGAAACAGCCTTTCTCGCTGGAGGCCAGCTGCTTCCTTTGCACCGCATCCGGCTGGGCAAAGAGCAAGGAAACGCTCTCCTCTCCCGTCCAGTAAAAAGCGAAAGCGGGAATCAGCCCGACTTTCGATTCCACGGACAATCTGGGCAGTGTAGGGGTGAGGGTTAATTCCAGTTTCGGGCCAAGATTATCTTTCCCGGGGTCAACCGCTTCGCCCTTTTCAGCTTCCTTGACACAGGAAACGAGAAGCAGGGAGAACAGCCACAGAATCCTTATCGACTTTCTCATAGTTTATAACAACTGTTACCAAACGGGCACGGTTGCTTGCCACAGTTCCACAGAAGAAGTGGAGGAACTGGATTTCTGCACATTCACCGTACACAGAACCGCCTCGTTGTCTTCACCGGCGAAGAGGATAGACACCACCGCCGTACCTTCCGCGCCGGTGCTGACCAGCGTGGAGCCATTGACTTGCAGGATGTCGTTGTTGCTTCTCAGCGTGTAGGCGGTCGCGGGAAGGGCGACGAGCGCCGCTCCGTCAAAAGCGTACAAAGTCACCTGTGCGCTGGCACCCTGGGCCATCGCCACC
>CADAFY010000081.1 GCA_902787255.1 uncultured Bacteroidia bacterium | reverse complement strand
CTGCAAGAGAACATTGCGATGTACGACAAGAAGGGAGAGATGCACTACGACATCATCTCCGCTTTTATCAAAAGCGTGCGCGGTTCGGACCCGAATGCGGCCGTTTATTACCTTGCCCGTATGCTTTCCGCCGGGGAAGACCCCCTCTTTGTGGCCCGTCGCCTCTGCATTTTAGCGGCGGAAGACATCGGTCTGGCCAATCCCAACGCTTTGCTGCTGGCCAACGCCTGCTTTGAAATCGTCAATAAAATCGGTATGCCGGAAGCGCGGATTCCGCTCTCCGAAGCGACCATTTACCTGGCTTCCTCTCCCAAAAGCAACAGCGCCTATATGGCCATCAATGAGGCCCTGGAAGTGGTCGGCAAGGACGCCTCCCCTTCCGTCCCCCTGCATCTTCGCAATGCGCCTACCCAACTGATGGAAAATTTGGGCTATTCCGATGGCTACAAGTATGCGCACGACTACCCCGGTCACTTTGCAGATTTGGAATTTATGCCCAAGGAACTCGTCGGTACTGTGTTTTACTCCCCTGCTGAAAACAAGCACGAAGAAGGCTTGAAGAAGTACCTGGAGGCCTGCTGGCCCAAATACTACAAAAAATCTACTTTTTGAGCGCTTCAATAATCTCTTCGCTGATGGCGAAGGTGTGCTCGTCGTTCGGGAAACTGCGGCTGGCACATTCCGTTTTGTACTGTTTGAAGGCTTCGAGCATAATGCCGTGTAAATCGGCATACTGTTTGGCGAATTTGACCGTCTTCGTACCGGTGTAGCCCAGCATATCCTGATAGACCAGCACTTGTCCGTCGCAATAGCGGCCGGCTCCGATGCCGATGGTCAACACTCCGGCACGTTCGGTGACGAGTTGGGCCAACGCTTCGGGGATGCATTCCAAGGTAATGGCGAACGCGCCCGCCTCTTCCAGGGCCTTGGCGTCTTTCAGGATTTTCTGTGCGTCTTCCAAGGACTTTCCCTGCACTTTATAGCCGCCCATCGCATTGATGGACTGCGGCGTAAGACCGATATGGCCCACGACCGGAATCCCGGCGAGTACAATGGCCCGGACGCGGTCGGCATACTCCGCTCCCCCCTCCAGTTTGACTGCCTGGCAGCCGGTTTCCTTCACGATGCGCCCGGCGTTTCTGACAGCATCTTCAACGCTGGCCTGATAGGACATAAAAGGCATATCGACGACCACGAACGCTTCTTGGGCGCCCCTGCAGACTGCTTTTCCGTGGTGAATCATATCTTCCACCGTGACGGCCAGCGTATTGTCATAGCCCAGGATTACATTTCCGAGGGAATCGCCTACCAGAATCATATCCACGCCGGCTTCGTCCATCGTGCGGGCCGTGGGATAGTCGTAGGCGGTCAGCATACTGACGGGAGACGAACCTTTGCGCTTGATCAGGTCGAAAATGGTCTTTTTCATCTTTACTTCTGATTATTGGTTGCTTGCATCCTGCGTCGCGACTTGCAGTCCTTTGAACAACAGGTTGTCATCTATGACGATTTGATGGCGGCAAAGCGGGATAATCTGTCGGGCCAGTCCGCCTGTCGCAATGATTTTGATTTCTCCTTCCAGCGTGGGGCTGATGCGGTCGATGATGCCGTCGATCATCGCGGCGTTGCCGTACAGCGTGCCGCTCTGCATACATTCGAGCGTGTTGCGACCGATGATGTCAGCCGGTTTCTCCAAGTTGATCATCGGAAGTTGCGAGGCCTTGTTGCTCAAGGCCTTCAGGGAGGTCTTCGCCCCCGGGATAATCATTCCCCCGATGAAACAGCGATCCTTGTTGACGACGCCGATGGTCGTGGCTGTCCCCATATCGATGATGATGGCGGGAGCACCGTAGAAACTGACCGCACCGATAGCATCCGCCAGCCGGTCCTTACCCAATCCGGCGGGTGATTCCACATCGATATCGATGACGCGCAGGGCGTCATTTAAGTTGAAGATATGCGGATTTACGCCCGTTATATCTTTGATGGATTGAACGATATGTCCGTTTATCTCAGGTACTACAGAAGATATGGAAATGCGTTCAATTTCCGAAGGAGCGATGCCGAATTTCTTAAGACTGGACTTGAGTTCATAGGGAAAGAAACTGTTCGTCTCCCCTTTCATCGTCTTGAAACGCCAGGTTTCGGTGATGGTCCCCTCTTTGTCTGCGACGGCAAAGACAATGGTGGAATTTCCTATGTCTACGAGAAGGTGCATCTAGAAGCGTTTCAAGATATAAGTCAGTATCCGGTCAGCGGTCTCGTCCTTGGAACAAAGCGGCAGTTCAACCGTCTCTTCAGGGGTAATCAGGGTGACTTGGTTCGTATCCACTGCGAATCCCGTCTTTTGCTCGGCGATGGAGTTGGCGCAAATCAAGTCGATATGCTTTTGCGTCAACTTGGTACGGGAGTTCTCGATGAGATTTTCAGTCTCCATAGAGAAGCCTACCAGGATTTGTCCGTCCGCCTTGTGCTCGCCGAGGTATTGCAGGATGTCTTGCGTACGGCTGAGTGCCAGCGAGAGGGTTCCGTCGTGCTTTTTCACCTTCTGCTCGGAATATTCCGCCGGTGTATAATCCGCCACCGCGCTGCACATAATGACGGCATCCTGCCCTTGGCTGTGTTGTTTGACTGCCTCGAACATCTCTTGGGCGCTGGTTACTCCGATCACACGGACGCCGGTAAACGCTTCGATATGCACCGGACCGGAAATCAAGGTGACTTCCGCTCCGCGCAAGGCGGCAGCACGGGCCAGCGCATAGCCCATTTTTCCGGAAGAATGATTGGTGATATAACGCACAGGGTCAATCGCTTCCTGCGTAGGACCGGCCGTAACCAGCACTTTCTTGCCCGCCCAGTCTTTCTCCTTGGCGGCGTGAAGCAAAATATGCTGCAACAGCACTTCGGGCTCCGGCATTTTGCCGTTTCCGATGTCTCCGCAGGCCAGACGTCCGGCTACAGGCTGAATAATGCCATAGCCGTATGCGGACAATTTCTTCAGGTTGTCCTGCAGAATCGGGTTTTCCCACATCGCGGTATTCATCGCGGGAGACAGCAGAACCGGGGCTTTGGTAGCGAACACGGTGGTCGTGAGCATATCGTCGCAAATGCCGGATGCGATTTTCCCGATGACATTGGCGGTACAAGGGGCTATCAGCATCATATCGGCTTTTTTCGCCAGGGATACGTGCTTCACTTCGAACTCAAAATTGCGGTCGAAAGTATCTGTGATGCATTTATTGCCTGTTAACGTTTCAAAAGTGAGCGGGCTGATGAACTGGGTGGCGTTGCGCGTCATAATGACGTGTACCTCCGCGTGCTGCTTGACCAGCATCGAAGCGAGGTTGGCGGCTTTGTAGGCGGCGATACTGCCGGTCACACCCAGAACAATGGTTTTCCCTTTCAGCATACGGTGTCAGATTTTCTTTTCACCCAGGTTCCAAC
Organism: uncultured Bacteroidia bacterium; assembly: GCA_902787255.1. GTDB lineage: Bacteria > Bacteroidota > Bacteroidia > Bacteroidales > UBA932 > Cryptobacteroides. The sequence goes on along the minus strand of CADAFY010000081.1, from coordinate 5,142 downwards.
TATGTTTTTCACAATCCGTTGTCTCCAGCGCGTGGTTCTGTTCGTCCACGAATACGACTTTGGGGGTATGTTTTTCCGCCTCTTCGGGCGTCATTTCAGCGAAAGCCATAATGATGACCTTGTCCCCTACTTCGACGCAATGCGCAGCTGCACCATTGATGCAGATGATTCCGGAATCTTCTTTGCCCACAATGACATAAGTCTCAAAGCGCTGCCCGTTGTCCACGTCGGCGACCAGCACCTTTTCATATTCCACGATGCCGGCTTTTTTCATCAATGCGGCATCAATCGTGATGCTGCCGACATAGTTGAGATCGGCTTGCGTCACGACGGCGCGATGAATTTTGGCTTTGAGTAAAGTGAGCGTCATAGTTTACAGCGTAATAACGAAGTTGTCAATCAGGCGGGTCTTACCGATATAGACGGCGATGGCCACCAGCGTCTCCCCTGCTATCCTTTCAACCCGCTGGATATTTTCAAAATCCACCACTTCCACATAATCGATGCGGGCCAGCGGCTCTGATTGCAGGGAGGCCGTGATGACGGCAATCACCTTCTTGGCGTCTCTTTCCCCCTGTTCGATGGCTTCCCTGCCCAGATTCAGGCTCTTCGAAAGAATCACAGCAGCCTGTCGTTCAGCGGGGTTGAGATAGGTATTCCGGCTGGATTTGGCCAGCCCGTCGCTTTCCCGGACAATCGGGCAGGCGATGACTTCCACCGGGAAATTCAAGTCGCGCACGAAACGCCGGATGGTGGCCAGTTGCTGGGCATCCTTTTGTCCGAAATAAGCCCGGTCAGGCAGCACGATGTTAAACAACTTCCCGACAACCGTACATACGCCCCTGAAGTGAATGGGACGTACGGCTCCGCACAGCAGTTCCGTGGTCTCGGTCGTATCGATGAAAGAAGTAAAGTGGTTCGGGTACATTTCCGAGGGTTCGGGGTTGAAAATCAGGTCTCCCCCGGCTTCTTCCACCGCCGCTTTATCGCGTTCCAAATCCCGCGGATAGGCTTCCAAATCCTCGTTGGGCCCAAACTGAATGGGGTTGACAAACACAGAGACAACCGTCCGGTCGTTCTGCTCCGCAGACTTGCGAATCAGGCTCTGGTGCCCTTCGTGGAGATAGCCCATCGTAGGGACGAAGCCGATGCTGAGCCCTTCTTTCCGCCAGATACTCACCTGGTTCCGCACTTCTTGTATGGTCTTTACTACTTTCATTTCAAATTTGTTATCTCTCCTTTATTTTGGCGCAATACGGGCATAAAGGGGTGCAAATTTACAAATAATATTTAATATTGGGATTTTTGGCGAAAAATCCGTAACTTTGAAACTATGTTTGCGGAGATTGTATCATTGCTCAATGATTGGGTCTGGAATCCGGGCCTGGTGGTTCTGTTGCTGGCCGCGGGAGTCTATTTGTCCATCCGCACCCGTTTTGTGCAAGTCAGACGTATTGGGCTGATGCTCAAATCGCTTTTTAACAAAAATGCGGGCAAGACGCGGGGAATCAGTTCTTTCGAGGCCTTCTGCATCGCCCTTTCGGGGCGCGTCGGAACGGGCAATATCGTGGGGGTGGCCACGGCCATTGCCTTCGGAGGACCCGGAGCGGTATTCTGGATGTGGGTTGTCGCCTTTTTCGGGGCCTCTACCGCGTTCGCCGAATCCACCCTTTCGCAACTATATAAATTTCCCCATCGCTCGGGCTTTCGGGGTGGCCCTTTCTGTTTTATTGAAGAAGGGCTGAAACAGCGGTGGCTGGGCGTTGCATTTGCCGTTATCACATTTATTGCCTGCGGCATTTGCCTGACCACCGTCCAGTCCAACGGGGCGGCGGCCGCTATGACGAACGGTTTTTCCGTCTCTCCTTGGGTGTCCGGAACGGTGCTGGCCGCTTTTCTGGGTTTGGTGATTATCGGCGGGGTGAAGCGCATCGCCCGCGTGGCTTCGATTATCACGCCGTTTATGGCGTTGGGATACATTCTGATAGCGCTGGTGGTCATCGGATTCCATTATCGGGATATTCCCGCCGTGTTCGCTTCTATCTTTACCAATGCCTTTGCCATCAACCCGGTGTGCGGCGGCATTATCGGTTCCACCATCGCGATGGGTGTCAAACGGGGTATTTTCTCCAATGAGGCCGGTCAGGGTACGGGTGCCATCGTTTCGGCGGCGGCCGATGTCCCCCATCCCGCCCAACAGGGACTCGCCCAGGCGTTTTCCGTTTATGTCGATACCTTGTTGGTCTGTACGGCCACCGCCTTGATGATTCTTTCGTCCGGTACCTATAATATATTGGACGGGGGAACGGGAGCCATTCTCTATGCTTCCGCACCGGAACTGGCGGGAAACTATGTCGCCTACACCCAGAGCGCAGTGGATTCGGTCTTTTCCGGCTTCGGCGGGAAATTCGTGTCGGTTGCGATGCTCTTTTTCGTGTTCACCACCCTCATCGCGTATTATTTTTATGCGGAGTCCGGTATCATTTACCTTTTCCGCCATCGTCCGGGCAGCCGGTTGGAACGGGTGGTCATCCGTCTCTTGCAGGCCTTTATGATTGTGGCGGTGGTGTTCGGCGCCGTTCGTGAGACGGATTTGATTTGGCAACTGGGCGATATCGGCGTGGGTCTGATGGCCTGGGTGACCATCATCGCCGTCCTGCTGCTCAGCCCGAAGGCCATCCGTGCGCTCAAAGACTACGAAAAATCAAAATAACGAAAAATATTGATTTATATGAAAAAACTATTTCTTCCTCTATTATTGCTGGCTGCGTCTTGCACCCCTAATGTCATTTCGGAAGAGGATGCTATTTCCTATCGGATCGTTCATCAAACGAAAGGGCCTGATTTGGGCTACTCCCCTTCTTCCGGCGTTCATATCTTGCAGGTGGACGGATATGCGTTCAAAGATTTGAACAAAAACAATCTCCCGTATGAGCCTGGAGGAGATTTGCGGACTGATGCTCTATTCTTCGGCCCAGAAACTCAACAGCCCGGAACTGACGGAGGAGCAGGTTGCGATGTTGGATAAGAACCACGTGCGGCATATGCTGGTGTCCAAAATCAAAGACACGCGTACGGCCGCCGAATGGAGCAACCGCGTACAGGCCTGGTGCGAAGCCAGTGCCCTTGGCATTCCTTCCAACACCAGTTCCGACCCGCGCAACTGCATCGATGGCAGCAATGTCAATGCCTTGGCTCCCGAATTGGATGGAGAATTCAGCCCCGTGGCTGCCAGTGACATTTCTAAGTGGCCCCACGAATTCGGTATGGCGGCGACCTTTGACATGGACATTATGCGGCAGCATGGCGAGATGGTGGCTGTCGAATATCGTGCCTTGGGCATTACGACGGCGCTTTCCCCGCAGATTGACATTGCCACCGACCCCCGCTGGTTCCGTATTTTCGGCACTTACAGCGAAGACCCTTACTTGACGCGGGACATCGCCCGGACCTATTGTGACGCGTTCCAGACAACTCCCGGCAGTCCGAACGGTTGGGGGATGCGCTCGGTCAACTGTATGGTCAAGCACTGGCCCGGCGGCGGTGCGGGTGAAGCCGGCCGTGACGCGCATTTCGGCATCGGCAAGTATGCCGTCTATCCGGGTGGCAATTTCGAACTGGGGATGCTTCCTTTCATTGAGGGTGCCTTCAAATTGCAGGGCAAGACCAAGATGGCCTCTGCCGTGATGCCTTACTACACCATTTCGTACAACCAAAACCCCAACGGTGAAAATGTCGCCAATGGATTCAGCAAATATATCATTCAGGATTTGTTGCGGGACAAATATCATTTCGAAGGCGTTGTCTGTTCCGACTGGGGCATTGTCCGGAACTATGCAAAAGTCTATAAGCACGACGGCAAGCCCTGGGGAGTCGAGACGCTCTCCGGTGCAGAAAAACGCCTGCTGTGCTTTGAGGCCGGCGTAGACCAATTGGGCGGTGTGAAAGACAATGAGACCAGCATCGAAGCCTTCCACTTGTGGGAAGAGAAATATGGTGCCGAGAGCGCCCGCGCGCGTTTTGAACTCTCCGCCACCCGTTTGTTGGTCAACATTTTCAATGTGGGTGTTTTTGAAAATCCTTATGTAGATGTCGCCGCGTCCGTGGAGACGGTCGGCAATCCTACTTTTATGGAAGCGGGCTATAACGCCCAGATTAAGTCGGTCGTGATGCTCAAAAATGCGGGTTCCGTCCTTCCTGTCGCCAACCCCGCCGAGCGTCGTTTGAAGGTATATGAACCGATGCGTCACGAGGACGAAGGTATTACTTTCTGGCAGAAACCCACGCCTGCCTATGATGAGTATCTTATTTCAAAAGCGGTTTTGGCTCAGTATTTTGATGTGACCGACAATCCGGATGAAGCGGATTTTGCCCTGGTGGGCATCAAGGGCCCGTTCGGGCATTGGGGTTACAGTCTGCCGGACAAGGAATATCCTGACGGTCATTATCTGCCCATCAGTCTGCAATGGGGCCCTTATACGGCGACAAACGCCCGCGAAGTCAGTCTGGCGGGCGGCGACCCGACGGAAGCTTCTGCCAATCGCAGTTACAAGGGCTTCACGGAAATCTCCACCAACGCGAGCGATGCGACGCTGGTCCGCAACACGCGAGAAAAGATGGGAAAGAAGCCGGTCATCGTGTATGTTTCTGTGGAAAAACCTTTCATTCCCGCTGAAATCGAACCGTATGCGGACGCTTTGCTGATGGGTTGCGGCGTGTGCAACAATGCTTTGTTGGACCTCATCAGCGGCGCGGCCGAGCCTTATGGACTGCTCCCCTGCCAACTCCCCGCCGATATGCAGACGGTGGAAGAGCAGTTTGAAGATACACCCTGCGATATGAAATTTTATGTTGATAGTGAAGGGAATGGCTACGATTTTGCATACGGCCTGAATTGGAACGGCGTCATCAATGATGCGCGCGTGAAAAAATACGGTAAGAAATAAGTATTAACTCATTAAATAGTGTTGTTATGAAAAAGTTCTTGTTAAGCCTTTTGGCGATGGCCCTTATTGCCCCTCTTACCTTGAAGGCAGATGACGATATGCCTATCCCCGTCGATCAGCTCCCTGCTGCGGCCAAGGAATTTGTCAAACAGTATTTTGCCGACAAGACCATTGTGTATGCGGAAAAAGAGATGAA
>CADAFY010000080.1 GCA_902787255.1 uncultured Bacteroidia bacterium | reverse complement strand
ACCTCTTCGTAATTCCGCAACATCTCCTCCCGCCGTCCCTTGGGGACGGGCTTGACGTCCCGCATCGCCATTTCGAAACGGATGGCATCTTCTCCGTAGAGGGTTGGGGTTTCTTTAATGGGTCTTGCCATAGCTGTATCAGATTATTTTTATCGCTTGGCCTGCTACCTCCTCGGCAATCGCTTCACGATGCTTGTAATGGTAAGGAAACGGGCGAAAGCCGACGAGGTCTTCCAGACGGAGCGTTTTCAAGATGCCGTTCAGGTTGTGCAGTTCAACGACGATGCCCTGCTTGAAGAGAGCGACGGTAACCTCCGCCACCTCCTTGAAATGTCTGGAATAATCGAACTTAAGGTAGAAGCGATATGGCCCGGTTTTTCCGTAGTCTTCGCTGTGATAGAGCAAACGTATGCGGGTATAGGAAATATCCGAACAATGGTAATTCATATTGCTATGATACCACTTTAAGTAATCTTCCTGAGAATCCAGGTCAAGGCCGGCTATCTGGCTTCCCTTGTCGTTGTAGTATTCAAATAGTTCCAGGTCAGATATCCGGAGGCAATTCTCCCATCTATTCTTCTCGAAACGGAACAAGTAATCATCGTTCTTGTCACCCACGAGGTCGTATTTCATCTTCGTAAAAACGCGGAAAGCGGCGCAGGCAAACCTCGTAGAGCTCTCGGAGCGTAGCGACGAAATCTCGGTGAGAGCGAGATGTGTGCCGCAAAGCCCAATTTATGCAAAGAGTGATTGGTAATTCGCTGATTACCTGTGCTTTGCTATACAATCGCTTGTTTTATACCAGGCAATTGATTCGCATTTATTTGCTTGATTTATAGAATGTTTCTAATCACCTATCACAACTTGTTAAAGTCCCAATTTTCAAATAATAATATTAATTGTTAAATTTGCTTGATTAATATAAACGTACTTTTACCGTCAAACCATGAAAAGATTCTGTATCATTCTCGTTGCCTTGGCGCTCGCTTGCCTGGGTGTTTCCGCTTGCAATAAGGCGGACACGAATCAGACTCCAACTCCTACTCCCGAAGAAGAACTTGAAGCGGCCCTTCCGAAACTTTTTGGAACCTGGGACACAGCCACGACGGACGGAGTCTATTATACGGTAGAGATTGCCCGAGAGCAGATCCATCTAAGAAAATCAGATATTATTGGCGGGACCGTTATCGGTTGTGCTTCCTGGTCGTATGACAAGAATGAAAATATGTATCTGATGCGTACGACCGGAGATCAATCGAGAAGGATCATATTTACCATCATACCGGGAGAAACCTGGGACAATCTGACCTTCTTCTGCCTGGATGACTTCGGGTATGTCAAGATTATGGGCGATTATTACTGTACAGATCCCTATATTCGCAAACATCAATAATGATGGTTCATCGATGCAAAAGGAGGGAAAGCGAGAAAATAATTATGCCTTGCAAACATAATGTTTTTAAAGCATAATTATTTGCTTTCTTATTTCCCCCGCACGCGTTCTTTGAATCCGAGCCAGTGCCAGCGGAGGGAGAGGAGGTAGGGGCGCAGGGGGAGAAGGTAGCGCCAAAGACGGGCGGTGAAGCGGGCCCAACGTGTGTTGGGATTGACTTTGCTTTCATCCGGCAGGACGATGTAGTCCACTTTGGCAATCAGGTTCTCGTAGCGGCATTTTTCTTTGCCCCGGCAGTTGCCGTCTCCCATCAGGATGACTTTCTCGCCCCGCATTTCCCAGATACGGTGAAGAATATAATGGTCGGGTTCCACCTCGGCAAGTACGATATCTCCTTTGGCGTAGGGGACCTCCGGAAGGGAAAGTTCAACGCTGTCTATCTCGCCTCGGATAAAGGGCAGCATACTGTTCCCTTTGGTGCGAATCGTCACGTGAAAACCTTGGCGCACAAGACGTTTCACTTCCCCCAGCATCAGCGCGTTGGGGAGAACCATCCGGGTCGAAGGTAAACGATAATCAGAGGACGGCATCGATGATGTTGGGATAGTGGTCGGTGATTTTGACGATGAAGGCGGACATATCACATTTGAAATGCCGGATTTCCGTTTGTCCTCCGTTCCAAAGGAAGCAGTGGTCGATGGATTCGGCACGGGTACGGTTGCCGCCATCCCGGCCGAATCCTTTGGCGCTGCAGCGATGATGCCCGTTGTGGTTGTCGGTTGAAACCGTCGCGATTTTGTAGCAGGGGGTGAATCCGGCATTGATCAGCAGTTGCATCGCATCCGCTTTTTCGTGGCAGTTCATATCGCCGACAAGGAACACCGGACTGTCGGGATAACGGCTTTTCAGGTACTGGGCGGTGGCTACAATGAGATGGGCTTGTGCGGCGCGGGCCGTATTGCTGCCTGCCTGTACTTTCTCGCTCTTCCACCACAGGTGGGTGCTGATGACGATGAAAGGCTTGCCGTTGGATTTGAGCTTGAAAGCCGCCCAGGTGAAACTTTTGCTTTTGTGGTTGCTCCACAGCAGGGGTGTGAAGGGAGTATATTCACTTTCAATCAGTTCTACCGTGTTCTCATTGTACCAGACGGGCGTGTCGTTTCGTGCTTCCGGAATCAGCGTCTCTTTGTAGCCCTCCTGAAATCCGATGACGTCCGGCATATAGGCGCGTACGAGTTGTGCGAATTGAGGGCCGCGAACACTGTCCGTACAGTCTTCGCCGGCCTCTTTCCACACTTCGGGGACGGGTTTTCCGCTATAATCCCACACATTGTTGTCCAAGATGCGGAGGTTGGTCTGTGCATCCTGGGGGAAGAGAAATTCGCCTTCCACCGTCCCTTCCAAACGGAAGGAGGAGGGGAGATTTCCCCGGGAAAGAGCGTTCATCGCCCAGCATCCGCCGGCCGCGATAATCAGTTTGCCGGACTGGACATAGACTTTGTATTCAAACGGGGCAAACGGGGCGGCGTAGGCCTTCAGGGATTCTTTGCGGCGGGTGCTTCCCAGCAGGATTTCCCGTCCGGCCGCATTGGCATTGTCAGCCGTAATGGCGAGTTCAACGCCGGTCTTCTCCGAAAGAACTTGCTGCAAATGCTTGGCGGCATCCAAGCCGACTTCATCTTCTGCTCCTATGCTGTAGACAATGCGGTAAGCCTTCAAAGGGTTTGTGCCGATTTTTTGAGCGGAAAGGCTCAATGCGGCGAAGATCATCACCAAACAGGAAATGAAGATTCGTTTTTTCATCATAGGACTTTTCTATTAAAATCTCGTAAAGATACGCTTTTGCTTCAAAAAATGCAAAAAAAAATCCGGAACCCATCAGGCTCCGGACCGCATATAATATAAGGTATAGTCCTATTCGTCCTCAAGCTGGAGGTGCTGGACATAGATGGCTTTCATTTTGGCCATTCTTCTCTTGACGGACGGCTTGGTGAACTCGCGGCGGGCACGCAGTTCGCGGATGGCGCCGGTTTTCTCAAATTTTCTTTTGAACTTCTTGAGGGCTTTCTCAATGTTGTCGCCGTCTTTAACTTGTACAATAATCATAGCTCTAAATCACCTCCTTTTTATAAGCGGATGCAAAGGTATAACTTTTTTATCAATTTGCAAATAAATTTGTTTTTCTCTCTGCTTGCGCTTATCTTTGTAAACAATCCAAAATGGAGATAGCCTTTTCATACGACCGTTCGGTGACCGGGAAGCAGTTTCTCGGCCGAAAGTCCGAGTGCGGGCAACTTCAGAAGGCAATTTTGGATGGGGCAAACATCGCGTTGTACTCGGCCCCCAAGGCGGGAAAGTCATCGTTGGTGTCCCACGTCTTGCTTCAATTGAAGGAAAGCGGCCGCCCCGTCCGTTTTTGTAAAGTGCTCGCCGGCAATGCCATCCGTATCGAAGATTTCCTGACAAGTTATGCGCGGCAGTGCGGGGAAATGTTCAAAACCTCTTTGCCGGTTCCGAAAGGCAGTATGACCCAGGAAGCGTGTGAGGCTGTTTTGATGGCAGTGGTCCCGCAGATTCGCAGCCGGTCGGGAGAACGCTTTGTCATTCAAATCGAAGATTTCCAGCGCTTGGACAGCCTGGAGCAGTCCGATGGGTTTATGCGTGCTTTCCGCCGGTTGTTGGAAGAAACGCGGGAGGACGCGGTCAGTTTTCTGTTGACCGGTTCGCAACTCAATGCGATGAAGGCTCTGTTCGGCAAGAGTCCGTTTTTCGGGGACCTGATGCAAATCATTACCTTGTCCCGTGTAGAGGAACAGGTGCTCTACGACTATGTCCGCAAGAACCTGGATGTGACCGGGAAGGTGATGGAAAGGGAGGATATCTATAAAATGATTCGCTTGCTGGACGGCAATGTCTGGTACATCAAGCATTATATGGCGATGTGCGATTCGATGACGCGGGGCTATGTCAACGCGGCGGTGATGGACGGCGCCCTTTCTGCGCTGATTTCTTCCCAGTTGCCCTATTTCCAGTATATCGCTTCCACACTGACCTGTTTTCAACTTCGTTTCCTCAAAGCGTTGATTGACAACGGCCCCAAATGCAATTTTTCCTCGGCGCGGGTGATGGCGGATTATGGCTTGAATTCTTCCGCCAATGTGGTGCGTGTGCGGGATGCTTTGTTGAAGAAAGAAATCATTACCCGGGGGGAGAAAGGGGGTTGGTACTTTATCGATCCGCTGCTCTGTTACTGGTTCAAGCATTATTTCTTTCAATAATTTTTTCGGATTTCAATTTTTTTTTCTACCTTTGCCGTCCTTACCAACGGCTGTTTGGAGCTCGTTCAAGTCCTTATAATAGATAAGGCGCTCGCAGTCAAAACTTTAATAGTTTTTAAAAATGTACGCTATCGTAGAAATCGGCGGCCAGCAGTTTAAGGTGGAAGCTGGCAAACAGATCTTCGTCAACCGTCTTCCGGATGCGAAGGACGCCACCGTCGAGTTTTCTTCCGTCCTGCTCGTGGATAACGACGGGAAGGTGAAAGTCGGCTCACCTTATGTAGAAGGCGCGGTTGTCAAGGCCACGGTCTTGGATGACACCTGCAAGGCAGACAAAGTCTTGGTGTTCAAGAAAACCCGTCGCAAAGGTTACAAAAAGTTGAACGGTCATCGTCAGTACCTGACCAAACTTCAAATTGTTGAAATCGCTTAATTAGGAGAAACAGTTATGGCACATAAAAAAGGTGTTGGTAGTTCTAAGAACGGCCGTGAATCAGAAAGCAAGCGATTAGGACTTAAGAAGTTCGGATCGGAAAAAGTCAAAGCCGGCAACATCATCGTCCGCCAGCGCGGTACGGTGCACAATCCGGGTCTCAATGTGGGTATGGGACGGGATCACACCCTCTATGCACTCATTGACGGAGTTGTCAAATATACCAAGAAAGCCGAAGGCAAATCCTATGTCTCCGTTCTCCCTTTCGAGAACTAGACAAGCCTGAACGGTTGATTCGTTAAGAAGGATTGGAGCCGCCGCGAAGGTAGTCTGCTTCAATCCTCTTTTTTATTTTTCAAAGTTATGCTTACACTCAAACTTCTTCGGGAAAATCCCGAGTTCGTGATTAAGAAACTCGCCGTCAAGCATTTTGATGCGCGCGAAATCGTTGAAAACATCAATAAACGGGACGAAGACCGTCGCCGCATCCAGCAGCAACTCGACAGCTGTCTTTCCGAGCAGAAGAAGGCCGCCGCGCTGATCGGCGGTTATATGAAAGCCGGTGACAAAGCCGCCGCCGAGGCTGCCAAGGCCGAAGTCGCGAAACTCAAAGAGGAGTCTGCCCGCCTGCAAGCGGAAGCCGATGCCAATATGCAAGAGTTGAATGCCCAACTCGTGTTGCTGCCCAACCTGCCGTGCGACCTCGTTCCCGAAGGCCGTACCGCCGAGGACAATGTCGTGGTCAAGATGGGCAACGCCATTCCCGAACTTGGTCCCGACGCTCTTCCCCACTGGGAACTGGCCAAGAAACTCGACATCATCGACTTTGACCTGGGCGTCAAGATTACGGGTGCCGGTTTCCCCGTCTATAAAGGCAAAGGAGCCAAACTCCAGCGTGCCCTCATCAATTTCTTCCTGGACAACAACACCGAGGCGGGTTACCTCGAAGTGGAACCGCCCGTGATGGTCAACGAGGCCTCCGGTTTCGGTACCGGCCAGTTGCCCGACAAGGAAGGACAGATGTACCACGCCAATTTGGACAATTTCTATATGGTCCCGACCGCCGAGGTGCCTGTGACCAATATCTTCCGCGACGAGATTCTCAGTGAGAAAGAACTTCCCCAGAAGATGACGGCCTACACGCCTTGCTTCCGCCGCGAAGCGGGTTCCTATGGCAAGGATGTGCGTGGGCTCAACCGTCTCCATCAGTTCGACAAAGTGGAAATCGTCCGTGTGGAGAAGCCTGAAAATTCCTACGCAGCCCTCGATGAGATGGTGGCGCACGTGGAAAGCCTGGTCAACAAACTGGGCCTTCCGTATCGCATCCTGCGCCTGTGCGGCGGCGATATGAGTTTCACTTCCGCCATTACCTACGACTTCGAGTTGTACAGCGCAGCCCAGGGCAGATGGCTGGAGATTTCTTCCGTGTCCAATTTCGAGAGTTACCAGGCCAACCGCCTCCACCTGCGTTACAAAGACGCAGACGGCAAGATTCAACTCTGCCACACGCTCAACGGCAGTTCGCTGGCGCTTCCCCGCGTGGTGGCCACCTTGTTGGAAAACTGCCAGAAAGACGGTCACGTCATCATCCCCGAGGCCCTCAGGCCTTATACCGGCTTCGATGTCATCTAATCAAGTTATTTTGGGAATTGACCCCGGAACCCAGTTGCTGGGTTACGGGGTTATTTTCATTGATGACAAAGGCCCCCATTATTTGACGATGGGGGTTTTCGATTTGCGCAAAATCAAGGAACCCTTTGAGAAACTGGCCAACATTCACGCCGGGGTGCAAGAGTTGATTGAGACCTGGCATCCGACGGCGATGGCTGTCGAGTCGCCCTTTTACGGCAAGAATGTCCAGGTGGTGCTCAAACTCGGGCGGGCGCAGGGCGCGGCCATCATCGCGGCGACGCAAGCGGGGATTCCGGTGACCGAATATGCGCCGAGAAAGGCGAAAATCGCGATTTGCGGCAACGGGGCCGCCAGCAAGGAGCAGGTGAGCACGATGATTCAAAAAACGCTCAAAGTGGAATTGTCTCCGGACCATCTGGATGCCACCGATGCCCTGGCGATTGCCTTGTGCCACTATTATGAGCAAAATGCGTTGCCGGGAACGCCGCGACGGAGTTCCAAGAAGTCCAATTCTTGGGAAGATTTTTTGAAGGAGCATCCCGAGCGGACGGAAAAATAAGCGGAAATTCTGTTTTTTCAAAACAGTTTTTTAACTTTGACAGATTTTTTGCGTCTTAAGATGGATAAATGAAATTACTATGAAGAAGTTACTTCTCCTCATTCTGTTATTGTGCCCTGCGGCGTTGATGGCCCAGTCCTTTACGGTTGAACTGTCCCTTGAAGGGGAGGCGGACAAGCAGCCAGTCCAGTTTGCGACCGTGTCCTTGATTCCCCAGGGCCAGACCAAGGCGGCCAAATATATCCTCTCGGACGACAATGGTTACGCAAAACTCGAGCAAGTCCGCAAGGGCAATTATACCGTTAAGGCAGAGTTACTGGGCTACAAGCCCCTGACGAAGGAGATCAAGGTGGATGGCGACGTGCGGCTGGGCAAGTTGCTGATGGAGACGGACTCCCAGACGCTGGACGCGGCCCGTGTGTCGGAGGTGGGGAACCCTATCCTTATTAAAAAGGATACCATCGAGTACAACGCCGCCTCTTTCCGTACGACCGACAATGATATGCTGGAGAACCTGCTGAAAAAACTCCCGGGCGTGGAAGTGGCTTCGGACGGAACGATTACGGCCAACGGACAGACCATCAATAAGATTACCATCGACGGAAAGACCTTTTTCCTGGACGACCCGCAACTCGCGAGCAAGAACATTCCCGCTAAAATCGTGGAAAAGGTCAAAGTGGTCGAGAAGAAATCCGACCAAGCCCTCTTTACCGGCATCGATGACGGGGAAGAAGAGACGGTCATCGACCTGTCGCTCAAGAAGGGAATGATGAACGGCTGGTTCGGCAATGTGTCGGCCGGCGGCGGTCACGACATTCAAACCCCCGGCAAGATGGGAGAGCCGGCCCGTTGGCAGGGCGCTGCGATGGTGGGTAACTTTACCGACAAGAGCCAGATCAGCATCATCGTCAATGGCAACAATACCAACAACCGGGGTTTCAACGATATGGCCGGTTCGATGATGCGCAGTATGCGGGGAGACCGGGGAATGGGCGGAGGCTCCGGATTCGGCGGCAGCAATGGCGTTTCCACTTCCTGGCTGGGCGGTATCAACGGGGCCTGGACCCTGCTGGACGGCAATATGGACCTCGGCGGCAACTACCTCTACAACGGCAACAACACCGTCGTGACCGAACAGAGCCAGAAGACTACCTATCTGGACAACGGGGAGACGATGGTCTATAAGAACGGCGGTCCTTACAATGTCTTGGGCCAGGATATCGGCAACGGCGGATATGGCTTGAACAACACCTTTACGCAGGGGCATCGTTTTGGAGTAAAGTTGGATTGGAAAATCACGGAAAACACCTCCATCCTCTTCGAACCGCAATTCAATTTCGGGGACGGCAAGTTCAATGAGTATTCCATCGATAGCACTTGGCGCTCGAATGTGCTGAAAAATGCCGGTTTTACTTCGACGGACGGAAAGAACAACAACTGGACGGCCAGCGGACGCCTGCTCTTCCGGCAGAAACTGGGGATTCCGGGCCGTACCTTCTCCGCCAATGTCCGGTATAATTTTTCCGGTAACAAACTCGAAGGTTTCAACCGTTCCTTGAGCCAGAATATCGCGGAGGCTACCAATAAATTGACCGACCAATGGTATGACGGGAAGAGCAATTCCTCGCTGGTCAGCACGCGGGTGGTCTATACCGAACCCCTGGTGGAGAATTTCTATCTGGAACTGAACGGAATGTATCAATGGAGCAAGAACAACAACGAACGGAGCACCTGGGACCTCCACGGGGCGGGAACGACGCTGGCGGATTTGATTGCTTCCGAAAATTTCGCCGGAAAAACCTATAATGAGACCTACTCCCGCAACATCACCAACGAGTATCACAATTTCGCAGCGGGAATGAACCTCCAGTATCAGTTGAAGAAACTGCGCGTACAGGTCGGAGCGGCCTACCGTCCCACGATTACGGACAACCTGACCAATGGCAAGAACTACCACAGCGTCGTCCACAACTGGGCGCCCCAGGCGATGGTGCGTTACGAATTCAACGACAACTC
>CADAFY010000079.1 GCA_902787255.1 uncultured Bacteroidia bacterium | reverse complement strand
GGAATACCTCGCCGAAGCCGGATATGACTGGACTGCCGAGGATCTTCCGGATGCTTCGGTGACCATCGACTTCGCCCGCACTACGCTGGCCATCTCTGTCGCGGGGTGGACGCGCGTCTTCCAGTTCCAGGTGATAATTTAATGCGAAAAATCTTGTGGATTAAAAAACAATTCGTATCTTTGCAATCCATTCTGAGCGCGAGTGGCGAAATTGGTAGACGCGCTACTCTCAGGAGGTAGTGCCAGAAATGGTGTGTCAGTTCGAATCTGATCTCGCGCACGAAAGACTGAAAAGTCGTTAGACAAGGATGATCAAAAGACTTTTTGGTCATCCTTTTTTCAAAGACGAATATGCAAGACATCAGGAATATCGCGATTATCGCCCACGTCGACCACGGAAAGACGACGCTGGTGGACCGTATGATTTATCAGGCCAAGTTGGTCCGCGACCAGGAGAAATTGGGCGAGTTGATTCTCGACAACAACGATCTGGAACGGGAACGGGGCATCACCATTCTGGCCAAGAATGTGTCCGTCAATTACAAGGGCGTCAAGATCAATATCATCGACACGCCGGGCCACAGTGATTTCGGCGGAGAAGTGGAGCGGGTGCTCAATATGGCGGACGGCGTGCTGCTGCTGGTGGATGCCTTCGAAGGTTGTATGCCGCAGACTCGTTTCGTCTTGCAGAAGGCCATTGAATTGGGCAAGAAGCCCATCGTGGTGGTCAACAAGGTGGATAAGCCCAACTGCCGTCCGGCCGAGGTGCAGGAAGAGGTCTTCGACCTGATGTTCACCCTGGGAGCAACCGAGGACCAGTTGGATTTCAAAACGGTGTTCGGCAGTGCCAAGCAAGGCTGGATGTCGCTGGATTGGAAACAGCCTACCGAGGACATCAATGTCCTGCTCGATACGATTCTGGAAGAGATTCCCGCCCCTGAAATTTTGGAGGGAACGCCGCAGATGCTGGTTTCTTCCTTGGAATATTCTCCCTATGTGGGCCGTATCGCCGTCGGGCGCATTACCCGGGGCGAGTTGACGGCCGGTATGCCGATTACGCTTTGCAAACGCTACGATATCCAGCAGAAGCAGCGCAT
Organism: uncultured Bacteroidia bacterium; assembly: GCA_902787255.1. GTDB lineage: Bacteria > Bacteroidota > Bacteroidia > Bacteroidales > UBA932 > Cryptobacteroides. Next base: position 5,480 of record CADAFY010000079.1, on the reverse strand, counting down.
CAAGGAACTGATGGTGTTCACGGGTCTGGGCAAGACCAAGGTGGACCGCGTACAGTGCGGCGATATCTGTGCCCTGGTGGGCATTGACGGCTTTGAAATCGGCGACACCATTGCCGATGCGGAGAATCCGGAGGCGCTTCCGCCCATCTCGGTGGATGAGCCGACGATGAGTATGTTGTTCTGCATCAACAATTCGCCCTTCTTCGGCCGCGATGGCAAATTCGTCACTTCCCGCCATCTCAAGGAGCGTCTGGAAAAAGAATTGGAGAAGAACCTGGCCCTGCGCGTCAAGCCCGGCGTCAACGCCGACTCTTTTGTGGTGTATGGTCGCGGCGTGCTGCATCTTTCGGTGCTGATTGAGACGATGCGCCGCGAGGGCTTTGAATTGCAGGTGGGTCAGCCCAAGGTGTTGGACAAGACCATCGGGGGGCAGCGTTGCGAACCGATAGAGAACCTGACCATCGATGTTCCTGAAGAGTCGGTGGGCAAGGCGATTGAGTTGACGACCCGCCGTAAAGGTGCGCTCGTGCATATGGATACCCGTGGCGACCGCACGCATCTGGAATTTGACATTCCTTCCCGCGGCTTGATCGGACTTCGTTCCAACCTGCTGACGGCGACGGCCGGCGAGGCCGTGGTGGCCCATCGGCTCAAAGGATACGAACCCTATAAGGGCGAAATCGAGGGCCGTACCAATGGTTCGCTCGTATCGCTGGAGACCGGCGTTTCGGTGGCTTATTCGATGGATAAACTGCAGGACCGCGGTCGTTTCTTCATCGATCCCGGCGAGGAAATCTACGAGGGACAGGTGGTCGGCGAGCATACGCGCGAGCGGGACTTGAACATCAATATCTGCAAAACCAAGAAATTGACCAATGTGCGCGCCGCTGGCAGCGATGAGAAGGTGATGCTGCCGCCTCCCATCCGTTTTTCCTTGGAAGAGGCGCTGGAGTATATTCAAGAGGATGAACTGGTGGAAGTGACGCCGAAGGCGATGCGCATCCGCAAGATTATCCTCAGTCCGCTGGAGCGCAAACGCAAGGGCGGCAACGCGGAGGACGAGTAATTCTCCTGATAACCTTACCCAAGAAGCCCCCGCCAGGACTGTAATGAACGAAACGATGACGCCCGAACTCTCAATACCCTTGACTGGTTTGAAGACCTATCCCGAGACAACGCAGTTTGCTGTTTCGGGTGATTTCTTCGAGGCTTTCGGCCAGGAAGAGGTGTTGGATGCGGCGGTGCAATTGACGGTCAGTCTGGATAAAGAGGCGGGCGGGTTCTCCTTGGACTTATATTTTGAAGGAAAGTTGGTGTTGCGCTGCGACCGTTGTCTGGAGGAGATGGACTGGCCACTTTCCTTTTCGGCCCGATATGCCCTTCGGCGTGCTTCCGAAGAGGAAACAGAGACGGAGGACGGGCGTGAAATCATTCCCCTGGAACCGACGGACAAATGCTTTGATGTCTCGCAATTGGTATATGACGAACTCTGTCTGAGCATTCCTATCCGCCATACGCATCCCGATGGAAAATGCAATCCAGAAAGCCTTAAATACTTGACTGATAAGCCCGGAGGAGAGGGGGAAGTGATGGATACACCCTTTGCTTCATTAAAGGATTTGAAATTATAGTTGAAATTAACAATCTTTTTTCTTACCTTTGCAGGCTCAAATGATAATTAATAAATAAAGAACATAGAAAATGGCACATCCGAAACACAAACACTCCAAACAGCGGAGAGACAAGAGGAGAACGCACGATGTAGCGGTCGTCCCCACTTTGACCACTTGCCCTAACTGCGGCGCTACGGTTCAGTATCACCGGGTTTGTCCCGAGTGCGGCTACTATAGAGGCCGTCAGATTATTGAGAAGAAGGTCGCTGAGTAATCAGTGATTTTCTTTTTTATGGGAGTACGGGCTTTGGTCCCGCTGCCCTACGGCCCCTTAGTTCAACGGATAGAACGGAAGTTTCCTAAACTTTAAATAGTGGTTCGATTCCACTAGGGGCTACGAAAATCGGTCGGCAACAGCCGACCATTTTCGTTTAACGCCCTGCGACCCCCGTTTGCAGTTTTTGGATTTTTGGAGTACCTTTGTGGAGGTGTATGAACATTAGTTTATCCATACTTAAAATATGGCAAAAGAGAACGAGAAAACAAATCAAGCATTTCTGATTTACCAAGACGACAACGGAATCACACAGGTAAACGTGAGATTCGAGGGAGAGGATGTTTGGCTCCCAGTAGAGCTCATTATGGAGTTATTTGATGCTTCTCAGCAGGATGTGAGTTATCATATAGGTCAGATCTATGCTTCGGGCGAACTGAACAAGGATCGAACTCACAAAAAATTTTTGTTAGTTCGTCAAGAAGGGGATAGAAGCGTCAGCCGCCAAATCAGTCACTACAACCTGGACATAATCATTGCAGTAGGATTTCGCGTACAATCACAGGTGGCCATTCGTTTTCGCCAATGGGCAACAGAACACCTTCATGAATTCATTGTAAAGGGTTTTACGCTGGATGATAATCGACTTAAAGGCAATCGCAGCCGCTATTTTAGGGAACTGCTTCAACGTATTCGAGACATCCGTAGCAGCGAGCGAAACTTATATCAACAAGTGACGGATATCTTTATTACGAGTATAGACTACGATTCGAGTGCCAATTTAACTAAACAGTTCTTCGCAAGCGTCCAAAATAAACTGCATTATGCTGCGCATCAGCACACGGCTGCGGAATTAATTTATGACAGAGTAGATGCCGATAAACCTATGGTCGGCATGACGAACTTTAAAGGAAACTACATCACGAAAGAGGACGTTCAGATTGCCAAGAACTACTTGACAGAGCAGGAGTTGACATATTTGAACTTGCTTGTATCACAATACCTGGATTTTGCCGAAGTCCAAGCGTTGCAACAAGTGCCGATGAAGATGTCGGAGTGGATAGTGAAATTGGATGAGTTGATGAGATTATCAGGTAGGCAACTCTTGGTGGGAAATGGAACAATCAGCCATGAGGAAGCAAGACGAAAAGCGATTGCTGAGTTCGAGAAATATCGTAAAATGGAGATGCTACAGTACGAAAGCGACTATGACAGGGCAATCAAGTTGCTGATTCAGAGAGAAAATGATATTCCAAAAGAGTCGTGATTAAACAGTAGTCCTATAGACTTCCGGATAATTGCCTCCATTCGGTTTTCCATTTGCAGTTTTTGGATTTTTGGAGTACCTTTGTACAAGTGTGAGTCGAAGGAGTCTCATTTGGAAGGTGCCCTGCATCGCTTTGTGTGTTGTGTTAGGGGGCGTACTGTTGCTGTTGGGTGCGGTAACGGTTGTTTTGGTGACGCCCAAAGCGCGCACGGCTGTTCTGCAAAGAGTCGTGACGGAGGTCAATGCCCGGACGGACTGGGATGTGGACTTGGAAAGGATTTATCTGTCACCTTTTCACCAGTCTCCGAGGCAGTTATATCGCGCCTTCAAGGGCGAAGGGGAATTGCCGTTGCACATAGAAATCGACAGTCTCTATGTCGGTCATCGGAATCGGGATACACTGCTTTATGTACATACCTTGCGCCTGCGCGGTCGTCTGGAAAAGGCGGCAAGTGAGGCTGAGAGCACAGACCTGTTGTCCCGAACGATTGCGGTGGACCAACTGTTGCTGGATCAGGTGACTTTCCATTCCGATACGCTGATACCCGCGGTGGGCGTCAATGTGATTCTGAAGCATTTGCAGGCCGCAAGCCCGGGGCTCATTATTGCGAAAGGGCAGTATCCGCTGCACGGCTTGAACTTGGCGGATGCGTACGTGGAAATTGTCCTGCGAGAAGCGCCGGAAGACGCACAAGCGGACAAGCCAGCCGAAACGCCCCCTCCGATGGCTTTTGATATCCCGGACGGCGAGTTGAGTCAGATTCATTTTGTGCTCAATCCGTTGGGACTGAATATCGGTGTAGACTCCCTCGCTACGAATGTGTTGGTAGATGTCGGGGGCAACCGCTACGATGCGCGCCGGTTGGATGTACAGAACCTATCGCTGGATTTGGGAACGCTGCATCTGCCGTTTGACGCCATCAACGGGGGTGCATCGGTAGACTTGAATACCAACTTGATTCAGTCGAGCGGATTATCTGCCCGCTGCGATGCGTTCGGGGCAAAAGCGGACCTTTCCGCTTCGGTGCTGGATTTATCGACGATGCGGGTCAGTGCGACGGGGAATGCGGATTTTCGCGGAAGCAAAGCGCAGTTGAGGGGCTATTATGATATTGATGAGGAAGCGTATGATGTGTCGCTGAATGTGGAGCGGGTGGATATCAGTCCCTTCCTTGCCGACCGTCACCACGTGGTTGTGGCGGGCGAAATTCAAGCGCAAGGTTCCGGGATTGATCCCCATTCCTCCGCGATGAAATCTAAGTTGAGCGTACGTCTGGACGAAGGAATCTACGACCAAATCAATGTTTCCGGCCTGACGCTCAATGCCGAACTGGCCGATAAGACGGTAAACGGTAACTTGCATCTGCCCTTCGCAATGGGCTGCGATGGTCCCTCCCCATCTGCGGACACCACCCTGCGTTTGAAGGCGGAAACGGAGCATCGCTTCCGGGTGTCGGACTTTATGACGCCGGAGCGGATGGGCGTGGACTATCATACGCAACTGGAGCAGGTTTCCGCGCATCTGGCGGGCGAAGATTTCACCATCGACCAACTCAATCTGGACTTCGCTACGACGCCTGCCGCTCAGGCACCCGCGAGCGCCGCTACCGCTCAAACTCCCACCCCCGCGAGTGCCGCGTCCACCCCTGCCATCGCGCCCACGCACGTCGGCCTCGCCCCTTCTACGTCGTTGAATATTTCAACGCAGGGGCTGACCGTCGATGCGCAGAGCCCGATGCACGTGCTCCGGCTGGTGGACGAACTCCAGCCGATGCTGGAACTTGTGACGGACTCGACCTTTGTTCAATCCCTCACTTCGCTGCAGGACTTGACGAAACTGGACACCCTCAGACGCTTGATTCCGGACCTGAGGGCGGATGTGCGGTTGACGAAAGGCAGTCCCGTCCAGTCCATCATCGAGCGGATGGGCTTGGATGTCCAAGAGGTGGCTCTGTCGCTGACATCCGATGCGAACCGATCAGACCTGGCGGTGGATGCGTCAATCCCTGAAGTCGGCAATCGAAAAGACAGTACAGCCCTGCTCGTACCGGCTGCCGTGGCGGCGATGCGCGTCAGTATGACGGAAGGTAAGACTACGGCCTCGCTCACTGCCCATTCCGATATCACCGAGGGGGTAATGAGTGTGCGCGACATTCGCACCGACGCTGCGCTGCGTCTCAATCTGGAACGCAACGGGAACGAACTGGGCGGTACGGGACAACTTGCGCTGGACAGCCTCGTATACAAAAACATGGCTCTCGGCAATCGTACGGTGGATGTTCAAATAACGCCGTCGGAGCAATATGAAAAGGCCATTCGGGCGGAC
>CADAFY010000078.1 GCA_902787255.1 uncultured Bacteroidia bacterium | reverse complement strand
AAGGGTTTTCTGCAGACTCCGGCGCTTGCCTGCATTCCCGATGGTTATACGGCTACTGTCGAAGTCCTCTTGGAAGTGTCCCGTTACGACGCTACGGATGCGGATGCCGTGGTGGCGACGACGACGGTCTCCGCTGCGGGGGTGAGCGAGAATTCTTTTGCCAATTACGAAGATGTCGCCCTTGACGCCAATATGGGCTGGACGACAAAGACGGCCGTCCTTGAGGGGGTAATGCCCGGCGAGCGCATTGCCATAGGCTCGAACTTGAAGGTTTCAACCAATTCCCGCCTCAATGTCAGCCGAGTAAGACTTACCGTAAAGAGCCTTTCCGCCGGCGTTCCCGCTATAAGCGCGACGAGGGCTGATGTCACTTCCACGACGGCGACATTCACCTGGAATCAGGGCGGCACTGCCGCGGAAGAGGTGGCTCGCGCGTACACTTTCGGAGTTTATTCTGATGCGGCCTGCTCTACAGCAGTCCTTGAGTACTCCACCGAAGCCTCTGACGCGTGCTGGGACAACAAGATCCCCAAATATACATTTGCCGCTTTGGAACCCTCGACGACTTATTGGTTCAAGGTGAGCGACACGACCGACGGCACCTCTTCGCGGATTGTCAAGTTCACTACCGCAGATGCTTCCACAATAGTCCTGTCTTCCGACCACAGTGCCGATGAAGTTCTTGCGGCCGTAGAAGGCGGCGGCAGCATTACGGTGCTGAGCGAGGATTTCAGCGAACTTCGCTGGGGAGGAGATGCCTTCAATCTCTCGGCTTGCCTTACCGCCCCTTCTGACAAGAGTTCCTTCCTTAATCCCGGCGTGGCTCCCTACAAGTTTTCCGAGTCCGGCGGCAATCTGTTTACCGTAAACACTACGGCTCTTTCCGCGAGCAGATTCTCCGCCTGGGCATACTATTATCCTTCCACGGCCTCCAATGTGTGGATAAGGCCCGGTTATGTGCAAATATGTAACAAGGGCGCGCTGTGCTATCTATTTACGCCGAGCCTGGACAATATCCCTTCCGGCTATACGGCCACGGTGGTGATCAAGGTCACCCTCGGACGCTATCCCGGCGGTCCCACCAGCGCAATCGTCGGTGTAGAAGAGAGCGAATTTACCATGAGCGGAAGAAGGATAACTTCCTCATGCCTGCTGGATAACTGCCAGACGGTCTCATCCCTTCCCAACAGTACGCGCAAAACGGCTACTCTTACCTTTACGGGGGTTAAGAGCGGCTCCAGGGTCTTTGTGGGTCCTCCTTCCCCTGTAGCTACGGACAATAGGGTGATTCTAGATGAACTCAGCATTACTATAACGGAAATAACGACTAACTTATGAAAATTTTCAAATCAAGCATCCCTTTCCTGGCGGCTTTACTGCTATGGTGCGTGCCGGTCACAGCCCAAAGCATCAAGCTTACGGGAGTGGTGAGCGATGAGAACGGCGACCCGATGCCGGGAGTCGGTGTCATTGACAAAAACAAGCCCTCAGTGGGAACAGTGACGGATTTAGACGGAAAATATTCCCTTTCCGTTGCTGCCGATGCCGTACTGGAGTTTTCCTTTATCGGCTATGAGACTGTCCTTGAGAATGTCTCCTCAAGGCAGAAGATCGATGTCCGCCTCAAGCCCAAGTCAAGCACGCTGGATGAGGTCATCGTGATAGGCTACGGTACATCCAAAAAGGCGGATTTGACGGGCAGTGTCGCTGTAGTGGATCTGGATGCGGCCCAGAGCGGGACTTCGGCCAACATTACGCAATCCTTGCAAGGCCGGATAGCCGGTGCGGAATTCTCCTCCCAGAGCGGCGCCCCCGGCGAGTCCGGAACCATTCAGATAAGGGGTACGCGCAGTATTTCAGCGGGCAACGAACCGCTCATCATCGTCGATGGCATGATGGATGTCGTGGAGGATCTTTCAGAAATCAATCCTGACGATATCCAGTCCATTTCCGTGCTGAAGGATGTGTCCTCGACGGCCATTTACGGCAGCCGAGGTGCCAACGGCGTGATACTCATTTCCACCAAACCCAAGCCCCAGAAACAGGTGGGGAGTTTTACGGTCCGCTTCAATGCCAAGGCCGGCGTCCATATTCCCAAAGGTGGACTCGACCTGATGAATGCAAGCGAATTCGGAGCCTTCCGCAATGCTTCTTGGGAGACGAGAAACGACTGGGTCCCCGGAAGTGAGAATCACTATTATGCCGATCCTTCGACGCTGGGGGTAGGTACGGACTGGGTAAAAGTTCTCAGCCGTCCGGCAGCCTATCAGGACTACTATGCTTCGATTAACGGCAAAGCCTCCAATATCCATTATTCCATGTCCGTCTCGTATCACGACGAAGACGGCATAGTAATAGGCTCTGGCTTTCGCAAGATCACCGGCAAGGCCTCTTTTGATGTCAATATCAAGCCCTGGATGCAGGTCGGTACGGAAGTGTATATCAACAACCAGAAGACGGACTTAACTTCTGCCGCCGTTTCGGGCACTTCTTCCACGGCCGCCATTTATCTCAGTCCTCTGCTTAATCAGAACAGCACATGGAACTGGTTCGGAGAAAACGAAGCGGCCGGCGGTGCCATATTCGACAATCCCTACATCCTTGCAACCAATGTGGAAAGATGGAAAGACAGAAACGCTTTCAACATCAATCCATGGCTAATGGCTAAAGGCCAATCTGGGCAAGCTCTTTGTCCTCGATGTGAAATTTTCCTACAACAGGGCTCACACCAGGGAGTTCCTTTACTCTCCTTCATCCCTGCCCGTTGCTTCCTACAACCGCACCGGCGGAAGCGCCACGCGCACTTCTCTGCTCAAGCAGACGCTTCAGGCGGAAGCTACCCTTAACTACAAGCAGAATGTGGGCAAAAACGCGCTTGAGGGTGTTGCCGGCGTTACCTATCAATACAGAGCTTCAGATTGGGGAACCTTGACCGGCAGCGGTTATCTGGACGACAACATCGGGTACGACAATATGAGGGGCCTTATGTATCCGGACAATCTCAATACCAACAATAACAGGACCTTCATTCAGAAGATTTCTTTCTTCGGGCGTTTCAACTGGGTGTGGAACAGAAGATACCATTTTTCGGCTACTCTCCGGGGCGACGGCGCTTCCAATTTCGCCGCAGGACGCAAATGGGGTTTCTTCCCTGCCTTCGCATTCCGCTGGTCCATTGTCAACGAGAGTTGGTTCAGGAGCGCCTATTGGCTCAACGACCTCTCCTTGCGCCTTAGCGTCGGCCGCAGCGGCAACGACGCCATTTCGCCCTACATGTCGCTTGCCACCCTTCAGTCCCAGAGGACGGCATGGAACTTCGGCGAAAGCCGCTCGGTCGCCTACACGCCCGTCAAACTGGCGAACTCGCAACTCAGCTGGGAGACTACCGACGCCCTTAATGTCGGTCTTAACTTCGAAGCCTTCCAGAGCCGTCTGGGCATAGAGGTGGATGGTTATGTTTCAGTGACAAGGGATCTGTTGCTGTCCATGCGCAATTCCCAGGTGACGGGATACGAGACCTATTTTTCAAATGTCGGGCGCGTACGCAATGCCGGCGTCGAGGTGACGATCAATACGAAGAACATCATATCCAGGGATTTCAAATGGAACACGACCCTTACCATTGCCCACAATCGTCAGATGGTCGTCGAAGCCGGAGAGGGGAACTCGGTGGTACCTACCTATCTCAATCCTCGCAATTCGTCCCAGTATCTGTACGGGTATAAAAAGGGATATCCCGTGAACGCCCTGTGGGGCTACCGCTACGAAGGCGTGTGGAAATCGCTGGAAGAATACGAGCGCAACAAAGCTACCCATCTCTATGTGTCCAGTTCGCCCGTTACAACTTTCAAAGCCGTCCGGGGATACAGCAAATTTGCAGACCTCAATCACAACGGCGTGCTTGACGAAGGCGATATGGAATATCTCGGCTGTTCGGACGCTGTGGTCTATGGCGGATTTCAGAATGATTTCATCTTGTTCAAAAGACTTAAGATAGGGATCTATTTCGCCTATTCCATAGGCGGCCAGATATACAACCTGTCAGAACTCTATCTAGGCAGCGGAAATCAGTCCTACAACAAATACCGCTATATGATCAATGCCTATAGTCCCGATAATCCCGATTCCAATCTCCCCGCGGCCTATAGGGATGATGCTTTGGGGTGCAGCCGCTTTGTGCACGACGCCTCCTTCCTGAGGCTCAAGACCGTGTCCATAGATTATGACGTACCGCTTTCCAAAAAGGTAACCAAGGTGCTCAAGGGCCTTAAGCTGGGTGTTTCGGCGGACAATATCTGGCTTTTGAAGAGCTACAACGGCTTCGATCCGGATGTCAATACCTCTTCTACCGTTTACAGACTGGACAACGGCTCCTATCCCCGTCCTTGTACCATCATAGGTAAAATATTCTTTAGATTCTAGTGCCATGAAAAGAGCTATATACATACTTTTACTCGCGTGTGCGGCATTTTCATGCAAAATGCTTGACGAAAACAACACATCGTATCCTACTGCGGATGACTATTACACTTCGGCCGAGAGGTTGCGCACAGGGGTAAACGGGCTTTACGATCCCTGCCGCACCATCTATGGCGCAACCTTCTTCCTTATGACAGAATGCGCTACGGATGTCATATTCCTCTCTTCCGATTCGCGTCCCGACGCCAACTGCATCGTCTCTCCTACAAAGCCCTGTTACGGAGCCACTGTATGGAAGCAGTCGTATAGCGGGGTAATGCGAGCCAACGAGCTGTGTGAAATCATTGACAAGGATCTTGACAAGGGACTGATATCCCAGGAGGACCACCATGCGCTCTATGCCGAGACTGCCGTGATGCGTGCGATGTACTGGTATCTCCTGACTTCGGTTTTCGGCGATGTTCCTTACTATACCACTAGGGTGACCGAAAACAACAGAGCGGCGATAGCCCGCCTTGGACGTACTTCGGCTACGGAGATTAGAGATGAGATCATAGACCAACTCTTCCATCTCCTGCTTCCCGTATCCAAGGGAGGAAGGCAGTATCTTCCGCTGACGCGCAGCTACGAAAACGGTACGGATTTTCGTGCCGGAGCGGCCGTAGGACTTATGATTGCCCTCAAGTTCTGCCTTTGGAACCAGCGCTGGGAAGATGCGTTAACGGTAGGCGGCGTGCTTGAGGATATATATGGCCACTACACCGACGCTCCCGCGACCTTTGCCGCCGACTACCCCCTGACGGATATTCCTTTCGGGCGGAAATGGACCCCGGAGAGCATTTTTGAAATACCCAACAAGGTCGTTCCATACGGGCAGCAGAATTACTGTGCGATCGGCAGTTATGTCACGCCCTCCCATGCCCTTGCCAACGAGGATGATGACGAGGATTATGATGTGTCAGGCGCGGACAATCTTCCCGCTACCGATATATACGACTCGATTGCCGTTCCCTCTTTCGGAAAGTACATCCGTACCTACAAGGCTGCTCGCCCCAACGAATATTTCTACAAAGATCTTATGCCCTATAACAGCAAGGACCTGCGTAGCGGCGAGTATTCCGCAGGCGCGACTTCACCCCGTGGCGGCAGCGGCAACCTGGCTTGGTCTTGGGTCGGTTACGAGGTGGAAGATGTTCTTCGCCAAAATGAGAAGGTCTTGCCTTTCAAAAGCTGTTCAACCAACGGCAAGGCCGATGCCTCGAAAAGACCCTGGCTGGGAAACAAGTTCTGGTGCCCGGGTATGTACTACAACCGCGACAGCAACAATCCCAAGGTCTTCCGTTTTGCCGGCGTGCTCTTGAATATGGCTGAAGCCAGCCTGATGACCGGCAACCCGGTGGCCGCCTGCCGTTATATGAATGTTACCCGAGTGAGAGCCGGACTCGATCCCGTCTCGGCCGAAGAGTGGTCCTACAACACGGACGATATCATGGAGGAAATCAGGCGGGAGTGCGCACGCGAACTTTTCGGCGAATTCCAGCGCAAGTTTGACCTTGTGCGCTGGGGTATATGGTATGACCGGACCTACAAGTATTCCAACAGCGGCTACATCCGCAATTATATGCATCCCTATCACGAATATTATCCCATCCCCCAGGATCAGGTCAATTATTCGGAAGGTGCATTGAACAATGACGCATATCAGCAGTGATTATGAAAAAATATCTGGCATTTTTTTGCTCCCTTGCACTTTTGTCCTGTCAGGGGATTGAGCAGAAGCCTCTGGAAGAACTCGGATGTCCGGAGGATGTGGTGAAACTTCCCGCAGAGGGTGGAACGGCCTATTTCAGCATCTATGCCAACGCCACTTGGAGCGGAGTGGTAAACGATGACTGGCTGTATCTGGAGCCTGACGGCGGAAAGAATATATCCGGAAACGGCGACGGGGCCGTCATCCTTTCCTGTTCCCGCAATGCAAATTTGACCCGCTCCGGCACTGCGACCCTTTCACTCGGTTCCAGGTCGATAACGCTGACCGTAGTGCAGAGAGGAGAACTCAGTCCCGAGTCTTCGGTGGAGGCGGAGCTTATAGGAAAAAGTTCCTCTACGCTGAGTTTTACTTTCGGAGAAGGCGACACGGACGAACTTAAGCGTGCCAATCCCTACCGTATCGCGCTTTGGAACGATAGAGATACCACTTCGCTTGTCGTAGCCCACAGGATAAGCGCCAAATCCACGATCTGGAGCGGGGCTCCCAAGTTTACTTTCGGAGGCCTGCAGAGCGGAAGGACTTATTATTTCGGAGCCATCAACTTAGAAAGCGGCGAATGCAGCGCCATTATCCCGGCGACTACATCAGAATTTACCAATGTGAGTCCGACGGCAGTGTCTTCGCCCGCAGTGGGTGATGTCATACTCGCCGAGGACTTTTCCCTCATTCCGTGGAATGGCGACGATGTGCTCGCTGCCGCCGGATTCAAGGCAAATGTCGTCTCTGCGTTTGTCGCTCCCTCGGGGGAAACGCCCGAAGGAGTCTATGTCAACCGGTCTGCTGAAAATCTCCTGTTTGATGACAGCGGCTTCCTTGCCGCTTCCGATGCCAGCCGTCTGAAAAACTGGTATGTCATGGGACAGGATGGTGCGGCGGACAACAGGACGAGAATGGCCTTCGCCCGCGTCGGATATCTGAAGCTCGGCGGCTACAGCTGGTGTGCCGCACTGGTCTCGCCAGCCCTTTCCTGCCTGCCTACGGGTTACAGCGCCAAGGCCAGACTGCAGGTTGTTGCTTCGCGCTATTTTACCGACGACCAGCATATGTTGATCAGCGTCACCGAGGGCGAGACTTCGGGTCATGTTTATACGGCCCATGCACGGACTGACTATCAGAGGCTGCTTCGTGGCGAAATGGGCTGGCAGGAATACACGCTGGACCTTGAGGGCCTGTCGGCGTATTCCCACATCATGATAGGCCCTGACTGGGAGACTGCCGGTACCGGACTTGGCAAGGCTCAGCATCGTATGTTCGTCAGTTCAATCAAACTTACTCTCACAGACTTGAGCAAGGATATTACCGTCAAGAACGTGACCATGAGGAAAGTCCTCTTCCACGAGGCGACGGCCACCTGGGATGTGTGCAGTGACGCAAGCGGCTATAATGTGTATCTTGACGGAGCCTTCAAGGGAAAGACGACGGAAGGCTCATTCAGTTTCTCTGAACTTGAGCAGGGCCGCAAGTACACCCTCATGATAGGGGCCCTGACGGCATCCGGGGAAGAAATGGCTTCCGGTGATTTCAGCTTTACAACGGCCGGTGTAAGACAAGTCGATTCTTCTCCTACCAGCCTGTGCGTCGAGTGGGATGAATTGTATGATGTCGCTCCCACGAAACTGGAAACCGGTCAGGACCGGCTCTACGAGATGGCCCTGTATAAGGATCAATCCTGTACCCAGGAACTCGTTAAACTCTATCCTTTCGACGGAGACAAGACGCAGTATTATTCTTTCTGTTCGGGCGGCACGTCAACGGCCCACTGGAATGGTATGGTCGGCGGCGTAAACCGGCTGATGGCGACAAGAATATCGATAGGCTGCCTCACCGAAGGTACAACTTACTGGTTCCGTGTGCGTTCGCTGGAACAAGCAACAGTTAAAGACGGTTACGTAATGACCAACAGCGCCGGCACATCCTCGTGGAGCGACCCCATCTCGGTCTCGACTACCATGGGACATACCCCCTCATCAGGAGAACTTGTTTTCCAAGGTTTTGACCGATACAGTATTCAGAGGGACGTCCACAATAACTGTCCCGGAATGTCACTGGTGATGACTTCGTCCCAGAGAAGCGCTTTCACCGGATGCACGCTGCCTTATTCCGCAGGTTGCAATCTCAACACCTATAAAGGCATGGGCGATGCCTACGCTATCTCAGACTTCGGCGCCATGTTCAAGGCGCAAAGCGGGGAAGCGGGTAATTATGCTGCCGGAGTTACGTTCAATGGCGTCACCCAGTACATCGATGCCGACAGCTGGCATTACGGCGGCAAATTCTTCCCCGAGATGGGTTGTCTCCAAATGGATTCAAAGAGCGAATATTTTATAGGGACTCCCTTCCTGAACAGCGCTCTTCTGTCCGAGAGCGGAACAGCGTGTACCTTGCGTTTCGATGCATTTGCCTTCAACGCCACATACAGCACCAATTCAGGAAAGCCGATGAAAATAATGATCGTACATTCCGATGGAAGCATCGACAATGTGTCCTGTCCTAATATTCCGTACAAATATCTCAACTCCTCACCCGATGCGAACAATTTCATTTATGATACATCGTGGAGGATAATCACGCAGTCACTTACGCTAAAGAGAGGGGATGCCGTCCTGCTTGTGAGCAACGGCAACTCGAGGGCCTGGTTTGACAATATTAGCATTAAAATCTCAGAATGATGAAACTGATTGTATTATTCTTTTTGCTGGCCGCGTCATATTCTTCTGCGGCCCAACCCACCCAGAGCAGTACTTCTTCCGGACAGTCCATTTATGTGATGTCCTTCAATATTCGCTCCGATACCGGTGGGGAAGCAGACGGCACCAACGGCTGGTATTACAGGCAGAAAGCCGTCATGAAAATGTTCAACGAAAAACACAACATAACAGTAATTATGGTAACGCACGACAAGGAAACGGCACACAAAGTCTCGCACAAGACGATACTACTTTCCGACGGAGAAATCATAAAAATATCTTCAAACCGCAACCAATGAAAATCTCTGACATCATATTGCTTTCCTTGGACAATTTAAAAAGGAACGTTTTCAGAACCGCGCTGACGGCTTTCGGCGTGGCGGTCGGGATAGGCTCGCTCAGTTCGATGATTTCGTTGGGCAAAGGCGTTTCCACCAACATCTCAAAACAGAT
>CADAFY010000077.1 GCA_902787255.1 uncultured Bacteroidia bacterium | reverse complement strand
GCTTAGCCGTACCTTTGTCGTATGAAGCGAGGCGAGATAGAGATTATGGCGCCGGCGGGCAATTTCGAGTGCCTGCAAGCGGCGATTCAAGGAGGCGCGGACTCCGTATATTTTGGCGTGGGTTCGCTCAATATGCGTTCCCATTCGGCCAACAATTTTTCGCTCGAAGACCTCCCCCGGGTCTGCGCCCTCTGCCGGGAAAACGGACTCAAATCCTATCTGACGCTGAACATTGTCCTCTACGACGGTGAGTTGGAGGAAGCCCGCCGCACGCTGGAGGCCGCCCGGGACGCAGGCGTCGACGCCATCATCGCCTCGGATATGGCCGCCATTTCCTGCGCCCGCGAACTGGGGCTAGAGGTACACATTTCCACCCAACTCAACATTTCCAATGTGGAAGCCCTGCGCTTCTACGCCCAATTCGCCGATGTAGTGGTGCTGGCCCGCGAATTGAATTTGACGCAGGTGCGCGCCATTTCCGAAGCCATCGATCCGGCCGGAAAGTCCGCTTGGAAATGTTCGTCCACGGCGCCCTCTGTATGGCCGTCAGCGGCAAATGTTACCTGAGCCTGCACGAGCACGGGGCCTCCGCCAACCGGGGCAACTGCTACCAGGTCTGCCGCCGGCGCTACGAAGTGACCGATGTAGAGACGGGCTATGGGCTGGAAATAGACAACCAATATATTATGTCGCCCAAGGACCTCTGCACCATTGAATTCATTGATAAAATCATTGACGCGGGGGTACGGGTGTTCAAAATCGAGGGACGAGCCCGCAGCGCCGAATATGTCAAGACCTGTGCGCAGTGCTACCGCGAGGCGGCTGACGCCGTGTGTAATGACCGCTCGGCCGCCGATGCTCGTCAGGACTACTCCGCTCAGACTGCAAGCGATAGCGCAGCGCCGGCTTTCACGCCCGCGCTGGCGGCGGAACTCAAAGCCGAGTTAGCCACGGTCTTCAACCGGGGCTTCTGGGACGGCTATTATCAGGGGGCACGGCTGGGTGAATGGAGCGACGTGTACGGCAACCGCGCCACCCGCACCAAAGTCTATTGCGGCAAAGTCACCAACTGGTTTGCCCGCATCGGGGTGGCGGAAATCTTGCTGGAGACCGTGTCCCTCTCCCGGGGGGACACCATCCTGGTCATCGGCGCCACGACCGGCGTGGTCGAAAAGACCGTCGACGAACTCCGCGTCAACCTGAAACCCGTCGCAAGCGCCCAAAAGGGAGAATACTGCTCCATCGCCTTCCCGCCCGAAGTGTTCACCGCCAACAACACGTCGTCCAAGGCCTCCGCGCCCAAACTCCACCGGGGCGACAAGGTCTATATTTGGAAAAACGAATTGTAATCACTATTTTTGTGAGTATTTATTTTGCAAAAGTGCCGCTATGAGAAATTTTGCCAGTTTCTTTGCCTTGACTTGCTGCCTGTCTGCCTTGCTTTCCTGCAGCAAAAAAGAGGCTCCCGAATCCACGCAAGAGCGTGGTACGACCGTTGTGACCCTGGAAGCCCAGAGTGCTTCCGAAACACGAACCACCTTGGGTCCCGCTTCCGCCGGTGTCCGTGAGGTATTCTGGTCCGACGGAGATAAGGTCAACATCAACGGCTTCGACTCCCGCCCCCTGTCCCTTGAAACGGCGACCCGGAGTGCGGCATTCACCGTCGATGCCCTCTTGTCTTACCCCTACCACATTGTCTATCCCGCCTCTATGTACCGGGAAGGGGGCCTGATGCTGCCGGCCACCCAGTCCTACGCCGCCGGCACTTTTGCCAGCGGAACCGCTCCCGCGGCGACCTGCGTCAACTCCGCATCGGATGCGATGGTGCTGCAAAACCTCTGCGGCGTCCTACGCTTCTCGCTCACGAAAGGCTCGGCGGACGCATCCCTCAACCGCGTTGTTTTCCAGGGAGGAAACGAAGAACAGGTTTCCGGCTTGTTTACCCTGAATGACGAAACGGCCACCCTCACGGGCGCATCTGTCGAAGCCGGCACCCGTCAGGTCAGCGTCGAAGTCGGCGGTGTCGCTCTCAGCAACTTGGCCGTGGATGTATATGTCGTGCTCCCTCCGGGCGAATATACCAAAGGTTTCTCCGTTCAGTTTATCGACACGGAAAACAACACCCTTACCGCCACAAAACGGAATTCCATTCTGCTGGAGAAAGGAAAGATTGCCGTGATGCCGTCCCTGGTGTTCGAACCGGGCAGCGAAACGGCCGACCTGGACGGCTATACCGAGGAAGGATACTATTTCAGCGGCGGCAAAGGAACCGTCAGCGAGCCGTACTTGATTTCTTCCGCGGAAGATTTGGTCGAACTGACCACCTTTGTCAATGCCGGCGAGGAGAATTTCAGATTGGCCGCCTATCAGCAGGTCGCCCCCATCGACCTGAGCGCTTACCCCGACTTCCAGCCCATCGGCATCAATTCTTCCGCCAATTTCAGGGGTGTCTATGACGGCGGCAATTATCCTATTACGGGTCTGGAAATCAACAATACGGAAGAAGTCTGCACCGGCCTGTTCGGGAACTGCGGCACCGGTACCGTCCTGCGCAACATCAATCTGGTCAATGTCAACATTACCAGTTCGTATGCGTATGCCGCCGGTCTCGTGAGCTATCTCTACCACGGCACGATGGAAAATTGCTCGGTCACGGGCACCATCAGTTCGACCGGTTCGGCAGACAACAAATCCTACACGGGCGGTCTCGCCGGACGCGCCAACAACTCGACGGTGAGCGGCTGCAGTTTCCAAGGCAGCGTCACATCTACTTCCAACCACGTAGGGGGCCTTATCGCGACCACGGACGGAGATGTCTTGATTGAGAATTGTATTTTCAAAGCGGGATCCTCCGTACAAGGCAACTACTATACGGGCGGCATCGTGGCCTCGCTGGGCGGGGACAACGCCGTCATCCGCGGCTGCGTCTGCGAAGGCAATGTCAACGGGACCAACTGGAATGCGGGCGGCATCGCAGCAGTCGTGTACAGGGGTCTCGTCGAATCCTGCCTGCAGAGCAACGTCTCTACCGTTACGTCGGGAAACCATAGCGTCGGCGGTATTGTCGGTTCCGTCTTGACCAACAGTTCAGCCAAGACCTACTCCGCCACCATCAACAACTGCGCTTGCTACGGAACCGTCCGCGGCCTGCACCAAGTCGGCGGCATCGTCGGCCTGATGAACGCAGCCAGCGCCGGAGAAAGCGGAAAGATTTCCAACTGCGCCTGCATCGGAGCCACCCTCGTGGCGACGGGTGTCAACAGTTACAACTATTCCCTCATCGGGGGCATCTGCGGCTATTATCAGGGCAACGGAACGGCCACGCTCATCAACAGTTTCTCTCGTCCCGGCTCCATCAACTCCAGCAGCAGTTCCTCCATTTTGGGAGAAGCCGGCCTTGTCGGTTATTCCAACACCACCGCCCACTCCTTCGAGAACTGCTACAGCGCCGCGTCTCCGGCAGAAGTGCAGTTCTGCGGTTCGCCGGTAACCTCTTCTTCGCTGGTCTATTATGGCAATATCATCGGACGCGCTTCCGCAGCCGCCCCGATGACCCGTTGCCACTACAACAAGACCCTCGCTTTCGGTCCCGCTTCCGGCTCCAGTCAGACGATGACGGACTGTGTCGGCTATACCGTGGCCCAGATGACGAACGGCACCCTGCTTACCAAACTGAACAACGGTATCAGTTCTTTGACGGGGGCCAGCCAATGGGTGGCGGGCGCAGACGGCTATCCCACATTGGAAGGCCTTCCCGCCGACACCCAGCCTGTCGTAGTCAAAAAGCGCGTCAGCATCATCGGCGACTCCATCTCCACCTATAAAGGTTGGATTCAGGCGGACTATGTCAACGGACACACCTGCTCGGCGCATTATCCCACCAAAGACATCACCTCCGTCAATCAGACTTGGTGGTATCGTCTGATTTACGACTATATGCCCAACGCCCGCTTTGAAATGAACATTTCCGGCGGCAATACGACCGTGGTCGAGAATACAACGGCCACTGACCACGCCAGCGACTACTGGTACAGTTGGGACTTCTGCACCCGCTTCGTCTATTTCAAAGGCGTCGGCAACCCGGATATCGTCTTCATCCACGGCGGTACGAACGACCTGGGACACATCTCCTCCTACGGCGCTTCTGAGAAATTGATCGGCACGACGCCGATGAACTCCTCTTCCGCGCCCGATGCGGCCGCTCTCAGTTCGCTCTTTATGACGGCGGACGCCTGCACGACCATCGCCCAGGCCGAAGCGCTCGACTTCTCGACCTTCTGCTCCGCCTACATCAAATTGGTCAAAATGGTCAAGGTGCGCTATCCCGACGCCAAGGTAGTCTGCATCATCGGCGACTGCGTCAGCGCCGGTATGCAATCCGCCATCAAGTCCATCGCGAACCATTATGGCGCGAAATATGTCGACTTCCTGGCCATCAACGGATTCAAGGGAACTTCTCCGCTCACCAAGTACGAAGGCAACACGGTCCACCCGGATTCCAACGGTATGGACTTTATGGCAAAAACCATCTATCAGCAATTGGGTTCCTGGCTGGACGAATAAGCCGGACCCTAACGAGACAAGCAAGTATGGATGCGGGCGGTGATGCCGTCCGCATCTATTTTGCAATCGTGGCGAAGTTCCTGCTGCGTTCCCTGGGCGATAAAACGGTCGGGAATACCCAAGCCCTCGACTTGCACGGAGGCGTCGCACCCCGTCTTTTCATCAATAGCCTGCGCACTTCTCGCCGCCGCCCATTCGCAAACGGCACCGTATAAACCTCCTTTGAGACAGCCGTCTTCCACGGTCAGCACGCGGGGACAATCGGCAACCACCTGCGAGAGCAAAGCCTCATCCAAGGGCTTGAGGAAACGAATGTCCACCACGCGGACAGGAATGCCTTCTTCTTTAAGGGCGGCCGCTGCCCGGACGGCGGCACCCACGCAAGGGCCCTCCGCCACGATATTGAAAAGCGGCTGCTCCGCCTCGACCGCCACCCGCCCCTTTCCAGGCTCCAGCGGAGTCACGGGCGCTTCTCTCCACTCCACCCCTTCTCCATAACCGCGCGGATAACGGATGATGTACGGCCCGCCTTTGTGCTGAACGGCGGAATGCATCATATTTTTCAGTTCCAACTCATCGGAAGGAGCCGCCAGCACGACATCCGGAATACTGCGGTAGGCCGCCAAGTCGAAGGCGCCGTGATGCGTAGCCCCGTCTTCCCCGACCAGTCCGGCCCGGTCGAAACAGAAGATGACCGGCAGGCGCTGGAGGGCACAGTCGTGGATAATCTGGTCATACGCGCGCTGCGAGAAGGAAGAGTAAATGTTGCAGAAAGGAATCATCCCGCCGGCGCAAAGTCCCGCACTGAAGGTAACGGCGTGTTCTTCGGCGATGCCCACATCGTAGAAGCGCTCCGGCATTTGCTCAGCGAGCAGATTCATTCCACAGCCGGAAGCCATCGCGGGAGTGATTCCCACGATACGCTCGTCCTGTCGGGCCAGTTGGAGCAAGACCTCCCCGAACACATTCTGGTAGCGGTCCCGCCCCTTGGCGGAAGAGGTCCGCTTGCCGCTGACGGCGTCAAAGAGTCCGGGAGCGTGCCAGGTAGTCTGGTCCTCTTCGGCGGGCGTATAGCCCTTTCCCTTGGTCGTGATGGCGTGCAAGAGTTTGGGCCCCTTGATGTTGCGCATCTTGCGAAGGGTGTTCACCACTTCGCCGATGTTGTTGCCGTCGATGGGGCCGAAATAGCGGAAGCCCATTGACTCGAAAAATCCCCCTTTGGGCGAACGTACAAAGAACGTTTTCGTCGTACGGACTACCTTTTGGATAAAGCGGCGGAACCACCCTTCTCCCAACAGATGCCACAACCTGTCTTTGGTCCGGTTGTACGAACGGCTGGAGGTGATTCTCAGCAGATAATTATGCAGGGCACCGATGCCTTTGTCGATGGAAATGTTGTTGTCGTTGAGGATAATCAACAAATCCTCTCCGCCCCATCCTGCGTTGTTGAGCCCTTCGTAGGCCATTCCGCCGGTCAAAGCGCCATCCCCGATAAGGGCGATGACTTTCTCTCCACTGCCTTTCATCTTCGCGGCGGAAGCATAGCCCAGGGCCGCCGAAATGGAGGTGGACGCGTGCCCGGCGCCGAAAGCGTCGTAGGGACTTTCGTCCATACGGGTAAAGCCGCTGATTCCCTCTTTCTTGCGGTTGTTGCGGAAGGCCTCCCGCCGACCGGTCAGGATTTTGTGGGCATAAGCCTGGTGGCTCACATCGAACACCAACTTGTCTTCCGGCGTTTGATAGATATAATGAATCCCCACAATCAACTCCACGGCACCCAGACTCGAACCCAGATGGCCCGGGTTGGTCGCGCAGCAGTCTATCATATACTCCCGGAGTTCGGAACAGACTTCTCCCAGACGGGATTCCTCTATTTTCCGCAAATCTTCGGGAGATGAAATATCCGCAAGCATTTCCGAGACTATTTCTTGATGTTCGGCAGTTGGAGTCCGTAATGTTTCTTCTTATCCAACAATTTGACGCTCATCGAAATCAGCAGCGCCACGATGCCCAGTCCGGCGAAGAAGAACATCATCGCCGTATAGTTGTTGCCGGAACTTTCCTTGATGGAAGAAATGATTTTCGGGACAAAGAGGAAGCCGATATTCTGGATGTAGAAGGTCAGCGCCATCGTCGTACCCAGCAACTTGGCAGGCATAATCTTGGCGATGGAAGGCCACATCGCAGAGGGCAGCATCGCGAAGCCGACGCCCAGCAACACCATCAGGATAATCGCCATCCAGGGCTGGTTGACAAACGGAGCGGAAAACAGCAGGTGGACGCAGGTAATCAGGATGGCGCCGGCAATCATCAAGTCGGCACCGTGTCCTTTCTTGTCATAAATCCCGCCGAATAACGGCGTCAAAACGATGCATCCCATCGGCAGAATCATCGGGAACAAGCCCGCCAACTCCTGACTCATATGGAACTTGTCCACCATCATACCCGTAGAGTATTTCAAGAAGGGATTGACCGCCGCATAAAAGAGCAGGCAAAGCACGGCAATCAGCCAGAAAGCCGGGTTTTTGAACACTTCCACAATATCTTTGAAATGGAATTCTTCTTCGGCAGACGCACCTTCTTGGGCCGCACCGGCGGCTTTGAGCTGG
>CADAFY010000076.1 GCA_902787255.1 uncultured Bacteroidia bacterium | reverse complement strand
GCAGAAGAGAAAAACGGAAGAGATGATGGCCCAACTGCGAGAGATGCCGAAACGGTCCTGCATCGTCATCTGGTAGAACTCAATCATACTCACAATCAGAATCAACAGCATCAGTACGGCGAACGAGTACTGGTTGAATAGCAGTCCCCCGACCATAATGGCCAGGAAGACAAGCCCCGAAAGGGTTCGTTTAACAAGCGTATTCATCAGGCATCTTTCTCTTTGGAATTGGACTCTCCCGACTCTTCGGAAGCGGTTGCTCCGGGGTCTTTGGAAGCAGACTCTCCCGGCTCTTGGGCGGCGGGCCCTTCTTGATTAGTCTCTCCGGACGCGGCTTCTTCTTGGGCAGGCTCTTCGGACTCAGCCGGTTTGTCCGTAACCTTGGGGCCGAAAATCTTTTCGACATCCTCCGCCAGGATTACCTCCCGGTCCATCAGCAGCTGCGCCAGACGCAGGAAACCCTCCTTGTGTTCCAGTGAGTTCCGCCGTCTTGTTGCTGTAGGGCGGCGTCAGTTCATAGCCGCGTGCGCCCGTACTGTCATAATAGGAAAGCGTACCGACGGCTTCGCTCATTCCGTAGTATTTGACCATCGCATAAGCCATCGACGTCAAACGTTCCAAATCGTTCAAAGCACCGGTAGAAGGCTCCCCATTGACGATTTCTTCCGCCACACGACCGCCAATCAAGGAACACATCTCATCCATCATCTGGTTGCGCGTCACCAGCGAACGCTCCTCAGGCAAGTACCAAGCCGCACCCAGGGCCTGTCCGCGCGGGACGATGGTCACTTTGAACAAAGGATGGGCATAGGGCAAAAGCCAACTGACCGTCGCGTGCCCCGCTTCGTGATGAGCGATGGAGAATTTCTCCTTATCGGTAATAATCTTTTTCTTGCGCTCCAGTCCGCCGATAATCCGGTCCACCGCCTCGGTAAAGGACGCTTTGTCCACCGCCTCCTTGTTGTTGCGGGCCGCATTGAGCGCCGCCTCATTGCACACATTGGCAATATCCGCTCCGGAGAAGCCGGGCGTATGCTTGGCGATAAAATCCAGGTCGAAATCCGGAGCCAGTTTAATTTTGCGCAAATGCACCTCAAAGATTTCCTTACGCTCATTCAAGTCCGGCAAATCAACGTGAATCTGACGGTCAAAACGACCGGCCCGCATCAAAGCCTTGTCCAAAATATCGGCCCGGTTGGTCGCAGCCAGGATAATCACCCCGCTGTTGGAGTCAAAACCATCCATCTCCGTCAGCAACTGATTGAGCGTATTCTCCCGCTCATCGTTGGAAGAGAAACCGGCATTCTTGCCCCTGGCACGTCCCACCGCATCGATTTCATCGATAAACACGATGCAGGGAGCTTTTTCCTTGGCCTGGCGGAACAAATCCCGCACACGGGAAGCACCGACTCCAACGAACATTTCGACGAAATCCGAGCCCGAAATCGAGAAGAAAGGCACATTGGCCTCCCCTGCCACGGCTTTTGCCAGCAGGGTCTTACCTGTTCCCGGAGGGCCTACCAACAGGGCGCCCTTGGGAATTTTGCCGCCCAGCGCGGTATATTTCTTGGGATTTTTAAGGAAATCAACAATTTCCACCACCTCTTCCTTGGCACCATACAGTCCGGCGACATCCTTGAAGGTAACTTTCACCTTGTTCTTGTCCGCCAACTTCCCGGTCGATTTGCCGGCCGCAAAGACACCGCCGCCCTGGCCGCGGCCGCCCATCATACCCCGGAACATAAAGACCCACATCAAAATCAGCATCAGCGGGAAAAGCAGCCAATCCATCGCCCTCTCCCAGAATTTGTCATCATTCTCAATGACCACCTTGAAACGGTCTTCCTTCGGAAGGCTCTCGTTCAACTGACCGAACATCTCCTCGGCATTGAACGCAGAAGACACCATAAAGGTGAAATGCGGGGATTTAGACGGGACTTTCCCGCCGAATTTGTCCGCATAGGCAGCCAGTTTATCCGGGCGGATGGTAATCGTACCCGAAAAGTCATTGCGGATATACACAATCTCCTTGATATCCCCGGCCTCCGCCATCGTTTTCACCTCCTCCCATTCGACTTTCTGGGGGTTGGAATTTCCGGACGGTTTGAAAATCATCCACAGGATGACCAGGATGAGAATGAAATACAGCCAGGAAAAATTGAAAGAAACGACTTTTTTCTTCTTATCATTCTTTTTAGGCGCCATAGTCTCGTCTTTATTTGTAAATTTGCAATCTGACAAAGATACAAAAAATAATCCAATGGGCATCATCTGGCACGAAAACTTGACATCCACCAATGATTGGGCCTTACAAGAGGCTGAGCGGCTTGACAATTTGTCAATCACGGCCACATTCTGTCAGACTGCCGGACGCGGACAACAAGGCAACAAATGGTCTTCTGCGGTAGGAAAGAACCTGCTTTTTTCAGTGCTCATCAAGGATTTCAACTGCTTCGGTCTGACTCCCCTTCCCGCATCCCGGCAATTTCTGTTAAGCCGCGCGGCCGCCCTTTCGGTGCTTTCCTTTCTGGAAAAATGGGGGCTGCACGCCTGCATCAAATGGCCCAACGACATCTACGTGGGAGATAAAAAAATCGCCGGCATCTTAATCGAAAACGGCCTGCAAGGAAAGGCTCTTGTGCGCAGCATCATCGGCATCGGCATCAACCTGGGCCAACGAGAATTTCCCCCGGAACTCCCCAATCCCACTTCGGTTGCCTTGCTGACCGGCGTGGATTTTTCCCGTGAAGTGCTGCAGACGGAACTGCAACGCTTCGCGAAGATTTTTGAAGACAAGTTACAGGAAGCGGCGGACGCAATCAAGGACGACTATGAGCAAAGGCTTTATCGAAAGGATGTGTGGTCTTCCTATCGGGAAACGAGTACGGGAGCGCGTTTTGAAGCGCGTTTGCTCGGGACGGAAGACGGAGGAAGGGTGATGTTGGAAGTGCACGGGGGCAGCATCCGAACTTTCGCCCTCAAAGAACTTGAATTTTTGATATAAAAATTTTATCTTTGCAACAGATAATAGAATACTTATGAGAATTCACAGAGACGGCTGGGGAACGATTGCTGCCATTTGGGCGGTCTGTTTGGGCATAATTGCCATTTGCACCTATTTTATCCATATCGTTTGGGTGTCTGTCGCCATCAGCGTCATTCTGGCGTTCCTGATGTGTTTCATTCTCTATTTCTTCCGCGTTCCCGTACGCAGGGGCGATATCGACAGCGAGAAATCCGTTACCTCCGTCGCGGACGGCGAAGTGGTCATCATCGAAAAAGTATTCGAAGAAGAGTACCTCAAACGCGAATGCATCCAGGTGTCCGTGTATATGAACTTCTTCAATATGCACGTCAACTTCTGGCCCATCAGCGGAGAATGCACCTATTATAAATATCATCCGGGCAAATATTTCCTCGCATTTATGCCCAAGGCATCCGAACTGAACGAGCACACCTCCATCGCCGTCAAGACTGCGGACGGCCAGGAAATCCTCTTCAAGCAGATTGCCGGCACCTTCGCCCGCCGGATTGTCTGCAAAGCCCAGGTCGGGAAAGAGAGCGTACGCGGCAAACAATGCGGCCTGATTAAATTCGGCTCCCGCATCGATATGTTCCTCCCCTTGGATGCAGACATCAAAGTAGAAATCGGCGACGATGTAGTCGCCTGTCTCTCCGTTTTGGCTGAACTGAAATAAAAGATTAGCCCCGCATCGCGGCGATGGCCGCAGCCGGATCTTCCGCACGGAATACCGAAGAACCCGCCACCAGAATATCCGCACCGGCCGAAATCAGGCGGGATGCGTTCTTGGGACTGACGCCGCCGTCCACCTCGATATGGGTAGAAAGCCCGCGCGAAACGATTTCCTCTCTCGTCCGTTCCACCCGTCCGTAGGTATCTTCAATGAAAGCCTGACCGCCGAATCCGGCATACACGGACATAATCAAAACGAAATCGCAGATATCGAGGTAAGGAAAAAGTTTCTCCACCGGAATATTGGGATTGATGGCCAGTCCGGGCTTGACGCCTTGCTCGAGAATCATCCCCAAGATAGGCTCGGGATCATCCCGCGTGGCATCCAGGTGGAAACTCAACATATATGCGCCGGACTTGCAGAAACGCTCAATGTAGGCCTGCGGATGACGAATCATCAAATGCACGTCCAAGGGCTTGGTAGCGATGCTGTGAACGGCATCAATCACCGGAAAGCCGAAAGAAATGTTCGGAACGAAACGCCCGTCCATCACATCCATATGGAAAAGGTCGGCGTATTCATTCACCAAGCGTACATCCTTTTCCAGATGCAGAAAATCAGCGGCAAGCAGGGACGGAGCAATCAGGGCAGACATAATCAACGGGATGCGGGATGCAAGATTTTTTCTATATCAGCCACATACTGGCGGAAAATTTTGTCCGTATCCATCAAATCCTGAACGGTAGAACAGGCGTGCAAGACCGTCGCGTGGTCTTTGCCTCCGATTTCCGAACCGATGGTCGACAAAGAAATGTTCGTGATATGGGTGCGGGACAGGTACATAGCAATCTGGCGAGCCTGCACGATCTGGCGCTTGCGGGATTTGCTGAGCAGCATATCGCGCGTCAGGTCGAAGTAGTCGCAGACCGTCTTGAGCACCTTATCCAGCGTAATGTCGCTCTTGGCTTCTCCGACGATATTGCCCACCACCTGACGGGCCAGGTCCAGCGTGATTTCCTTCCGGGCGAGGGTCGCATTGGCCACCAACGAAATCAGCACGCCCTCCAATTCTCGGAAATTCGTACGGATGCTCGAGGCCAGGTAATCGATGACATCATCGCTGAGTTCAACTCCCTCCCGGAAAGAACGCGAACGGAGCATCTCCACCCGCGTAGCATAATCGGGTACCGTCAACTGGACGCTGAGTCCCCATTTGAGGCGGGACAAGAGGCGTTCCTCGAAATTCTGCAACTCCACGGGCGGACGGTCGGAAGTGAAAATCAATTGCTTGCCGGCCTGGTGCAGTTGGTTGAAAATATGGAAGAATGCCTTCTGGGTTCCCTGAGAGGCCAATTCCTGGATATCGTCGATAATCAATACGTCGATACGGGAATAGAAACTCAGGAAATCGGTCAGCCGGTTGCCTTGGGTGGCATCCATATATTGTACTTTGAAACGGCCTGCCGGCACATAGAGCAGGATCAGGTCGGGATGCTGCTGCTTGAGGGCGATGCCGATGGCCTGGGCGATATGCGTTTTGCCGAGACCGGGACCGCCGAAAATGAACAAAGGATTGAAGGTCGCCTTGCCCGGAACGGCGGCGATGCTTTTGCCGGCCGTCACCGCCATATGGTTGCACTCCCCTTCCACCAGATTCTCAAAACAATACTCTTTGTTGAGATTGGGATTGATTTTCACACGCTGCACCCCGGGAATGACAAAGGGATTGGGCGAAGCCCCCCCCGTCGAATAGGTAGGAACGGAAATCGATTTGTTTTCCGGCGTGGTATCGTGGGCGGAAGGCAGGTTCATCGTCTTATCTTTGGCTACAGGAATACTATAACGCAGATTGGCATCCGTACCGATGACGCGGTACAAGGTCTTTTGAAGAACTTTGAGGTAATGCGTTTCCAGATAATCGCGGAAAAATTCCGACGGAACCCGCAATGTAAGCGTGTGCCCTTCCAACCGAATCGGGACCAGCGGCTTGAACCAGGTAGCGAAATGCTGCGGCTCGACGATGTTCCGGATGATGCCCAGACATTCGTCCCACTTCGATATGTGATTATATAGTTCCAAAGGTTAGAAAGGTTATCACTTGTTTGCATTGCAAAATTGGTGAAAAATATTTAATAAAAATTTACATTTGCTATTGTATATTCAAAAAAAATTGCAGGTATCACAGAACGCATATTTTCTCCATACACAATATAATTATTTGAACAACAATACTTTATAAACAAACAAATTCGCGAAAGCATTGATTTTCGTACATTTTAATTTAGAATTGTTCAAAATTAAAATATATCCCCTGCAACCACCTGAAAAGATTATTTTCGGCAGATTGTTACCTCGTTTCCCTGTATTTCGACGAGAAATGAATCGGGATAATTTTTTTTCACTTTTTTCCAATTCTCCTTGACGGCCGCCAAGTCGTCACCGGGACAGACTATATATTTATAGTATCGCCCGGATTTGATGACTTTTTTCGGGTAATCCCCTTTCACTTTCTTATCCGGATCGGAGGACGCGAAAATTTGAATGCCATATCGGCCGGAGACTTCCTTCACTTCGTTTTGCGCAGGCACATCAGGTACCGAAATGGCGGGCACGACGGGGGTAACGGACTGAACGGTCCCTTCCGCACCTTCATATTTCTCCTTAAAACGGACGAATCCATTGTAAATGGCCTGGGCGATGGCGTCAATTCCCTTCTCCGAGCGCAAGTAAGCCAAGTCATCGGCATTGCTGATAAAGCCGCATTCCAGCAACACGGAAGGCATCGCCGTACGCCAAAGGACATAAAAATTGTCCTGCGAGACGCCGCGCCGGGCCAGACGGGTGCCGGCAATCGATTCGTCCATCATTCCCGCAAACAACAAACTCTGTTCGTAATGGGCGCTTTGGATAAGATTGAAAACGATGGCCGAAGCCGGATCGGACGGGTCAAAGCCTTGGTATTTGACCGAATAATCGTCCTCGAACTGCACCACGGAATTTTCGCGTTGAGAGACGCTCATATTGAGCCCGAAGACATCGTTCTTCTTGTTCTTCGATTCTCCCAGAATATGGGCGGAAAAGCCGCTGGGACCCGTACTTTTAACAGAATTGATATGAATGGAAATGAACAGATTAGCCTTGTTTTTATTGGCAATCTCCGCCCGGTCGAGCAAGGGGATGAAAACATCCTTTTCCCGGGTCAGCACCACTTTGACTTCCGGACAGCCTTCATTGATTTTCTCCCGTACTTTTTTGGCAATCTTCAGCACGAGGTCTTTCTCCCGGGTCTTTTTATCTTTACTGACCGCACCCGCATCTTTTCCTCCGTGACCGGGATCCAGAACGACGGTTTCCACCTTCAAAGAAACAGGGTCGGCAGCCCGCATCGGGATAAGGAAGCCCAGCGCGAACGACAAGCAAACAAAAAGAACACAATTTTTCATTCCAAAATGCAACAGGAACGCCCTCCGGGGCATCCTAAATTTTGTATTTGACAAATTTAGCATTAAATACTTAAATTAAAATTTTCTGTCTCTAATCTTTCATTTTCCTGTTTGTATTGCTCTGCTCCTTGCCTTCGCCGGCTCGGGAAAAGAAGACTCCACGCAAGGGAAAAGGTCGTATTGAGGTGAAAGACAGCGTGCCGGTCCTATCCGACTCGGCCCGCGCGGTCCTGGACAGCATTCACCGCAGCGACAGCATCCGGCGAGCGGACAGTCTGGAGATTCTCAACAAAAGTTCCTTGGAAATGCCGGCGTTCACGGACGCCAAGGACTCCATCATAGAAAATTTTGTCGAAGGCCACCGCGTGATTTACTACTACGGGGACGTGAAAGTCACCTACGGAGATATGACGCTGACGGCCGATTATATGGAGTATGACCTCCAGACGGGTAATTTATACGCGCGCGGGACGACGGACAGCACGGGCGTCACCAAGGGAGCCCCGGTGATGACCAGCGGAGGCAAGACCTACTCGATGGAAGAGATGCGCTACAACTTCAAGTCCAAGAAGGCCCGCGTCACCAATATGATCACCAACGAGCAGGATGGCATCCTGCACGGCAAGAACATCAAGATGATGCCCGACCAGAGCATCAACCTGACCAAAGGAAAATACACGGTCTGCGACCTCGAGCACCCGCATTACTACCTGTCCCTGTCGGCGGCCAAGGTCATCACCAAGCCCTCGCAGAAGACGGTGTTCGGCCCCGCCTGGCCCGTGATCGAAGACGTCCCCATCCCCATCGGACTCCCCTTTGGTTTCATTCCCAAACGCCCTGACCGGGCCACGGGTCTGCTGATGCCGACCTTCGGCGAAGAGACCTCCCGCGGCTTCTTCCTCAAAGATGCGGGTATGTATTTCGTCATCGGCGATTATTTCGACATTTCCATCACGGGCGACGTATTCACCCTCGGTTCCTGGGCCTTGAACGTGAACTCCCGCTACAAAGTCAACTACAAGTGCAACGGTACTTTCTCCATTGCCTATTCTTACGACCAAACAGGCGAAAAGGGAAGCGCGGATTTCTTCACCACGACCAACTTCTCCCTGCGGTGGAGCCACAGCCAGGACTCCAAAGCCCATCCGGGCGCCAACTTCAGCGCCTCCGTCAACTTTTCCAGCCCGTCCAACAGCCGTTACAATTCGCGCAGCGTACAGGAAGCCCTGCAGAACCAGATTTCCTCCTCCATTTCCTACTCCCGCAACTGGGACGGCAAGTTCAACCTCTCGGTCAACGCCCTGCACAGCCAGAACTCCCGCGACTCCTCCTACGCCATCACCTTGCCGAACCTGACTTTCTCCGTCTCGAAATTCTACCCGTTCAAGCAGAAAAACCGGGTGGGCAAGGAAAAATTTTATGAGAAATTCTCCCTTGCCTACAGCACCTCCTTCTCCAATAAAGTAAATTTCAAAGTCAGGGACTTTATGGGCGTGGTAATGGACCCGAACACGGGCCTGCCGGCCATCGACCCTGTGACGGGTTACACCCAGCGGGAATTCAGCCGCGACTCGCTCAAGACCAAACTGCCGAAGATGCTCAACAACGGTATGACGCACTCCTTCTCCATCGGTCTGCCGAACTTTACGCTTTTCAAATACATCAATGTCACCCCGAGCATCTCATACGGAATGAACTGGGCTTTCTCCAAGAGCACCAAGGAACTGGTGGACGCCCTTGATAAGGACGGCAATCCCATCGATGTGCTGGACAAGGAAGGCAACCCGGTCCGGGCCAAGGAGGTCAAACAGGTGGACGGCGGGGCCTTCAGCACCTTCGGCGCCACGCACAACTATTCGGGAAGCATCAGTATGAATACCCGCATCTATGGTCTGTTCAACTTCGGCAAATACAGCACCCTGCAGGCCATCCGCCACGTGATTTCCCCTTCCTTGTCCCTGTCCTACAGTCCCGACAAGGGAAAGGCTTTCAACGGCTGGCGCACCCTGGACGGCTACTACGACAAAAACGGGTACTACCACGAGCCCAGCGATTACAACATCTACAACATCTCGCCCAACAACTCCGTCAGCGCCCCGGGCAAAGGAAAGACCGGTTCCCTCGGTTTCAGCATCGGCAACAACTTCGAAGCCAAGGTCAAAGATTACCGGGACACCACCGGAACCGGGTCCAAGAAAATCAAACTGATTGACCAGTTGAACATCAGCGGCAGTTACAATTTCCTGGCCGACTCCCTGCGGCTGAGCAATATCGGCATTACGATGTCCACCTCCGTTTTTGAAAAAATAGGCATCAGTGCCAACCTCAATTTCGACCCGTACGCGATGGTCCCGGTCAAGTCCGGCAGCACTTGGACGGCCAAGAAAATCAATCAATGGCACGTCAAATACGGGAAGGGCCTGATGCGTCTGGTCAACGCCAACGCCTCATTGTCCTACGCCATTTCCGGAGAAGGGAAAAGCAGCGGGGATGACGGGAAAAAATCCGTCCAAGGGGCGGCGGACGCCTATACGCGCATCTACTACCACCCCGTAACCGGTGAATATATCCCCGGGGGATGGCTCTACTATGTCAACACGAGTGCTCCCTGGTCGGTCAACTTCAACTACAGTTTCTCAATGAGCCGCTCCTACCAATGCGATGCTTCGGGCAATCTGGTGACGAAAAACAACTTCACCCAGACGCTGGGCGTATCCGGCAATGTCAAACTGACGGACCGCCTGTCCATCAACGCCTCCACCGGCTTTGACCTGATGGCGTTGAAACTGACCACCTCACA
>CADAFY010000075.1 GCA_902787255.1 uncultured Bacteroidia bacterium | reverse complement strand
CCGTCCGTATAGCCGAACAGGCCCGCGCTGGTGCTCTCGCTCACGGACATTTCCAAAGCCAGGTTGGTGATGGCAAAACCGTTGCCGTTGAACACTTCGCCGAAAGGCATATCTTCCGTGCCGATGCTCATCCATTCGGTCACGCCCGTCATATCGACATCGCTCAGCAGGCAGATTTCGCCGGTCTCCTGATTGCGGAAACGGTCGAGTTTCTTGCCCCGGTTGACGCGCTTGGCAAAGTTCTGCATATCGGCGGCCGTCTTGATGCCATAGTACTCGGGCACGGCCTCGGCCGTGACGATGCTGACAATCTTGATGATGCTCCGGTCGTTGCCGCAGCCGGCCACAATAGTGAAACTGCCGTCTTCGAATTCGGCGCCGGGGGTGACGGTCAGGGTCTTGTCCGTTGCATTCTGGACGACGGACAGGCTTTCGGTACGCATCACCCGCAGCACGGCGTCGCCCACGTCCTCGCCGACAAACTCATAGGTGATGACCACGTCGGCAGTGGCGGACGGGATTTCACATTCGGTCAGGAAGTAGTTGCCGTTATATTTGAAGCGGACATTGAAAGTATCGAAGGGGGCTTCGATGGTGCTGCCGTTGCCGAGGGTGAAGACGGCCTTGTCGGAAGAAACCGAGATGCCGGTAATCACGCTGATGGCTTTCCCTTCGGACGCCATTTCCTCTCCGGCGGCATTTCTGATGCGCGTGCCGTTGACGGTCCAATAGCCTTGGTTATCCAATGCAATCTGCGGGGTGCGGCCGGTAACGGGTATCTTGGAGCCGTCCGCGTCCAGCAGCGGGGTCGTCAAGCCGTCCCGGGTAATGGTCCAGTAAAGGGTACCCTCGATATCCTGAGTCCCGATGACGGGCAGGTTGCTGACCTGGGCGATGCTGGCCAGGGTGAGGGTGTGCTCCAATTTGTCGGCCCCCTTGTAACTGACCACATAGTTGCCGCTGGCATCCTGGGAGATGCCGGTCACCACGCCGCCTTGGGTAATGGCGGAAATCATCGACACCTGGGCGTTGGCAGCATCGACGACGGGCTTGAGCGCGTCGATTTGCTTGTAGAGCGCATCCGCCTGCTTCCACAGTGCGGAATCGTCATACATTTTGCAGGACCCTCCAGACAAGAGGGCCAGGCAAGCAAGCGTGTATAGTATCATTTTTTTCATAAGCAGGCACATTTAGAAACTCAATCCGTCATTCCAGTTGGGGTTTTGCGTAAGGTTGCCCAGCGTCAAGACGCGCTGGTCTGCAGGGATGGGGTAGAGGTAGTCGCGGTTTTCAATCCACTTGAAAGGCGTGGAAAGGGTGGCGCGGGAGTAAGGAGTCAGGTAGCCGGAAGTCCCCTCGACCGTCGCGCCGGCCTGGAAGAGGTGCACGTCGCTGCCGATTTTCTTGGCCACCAGGCCTCTGCCGGGGGTGGTTCCGTCCACATAGAATTCGATGTCGTCGGTGCCGTCCCCGTTGACATCATAGCGGCCGGGGCCGGGGATGTAGGCGCCGTAGTAGTCGTGCAGTTCGTTGACAATCTGCGCGCCTTCTCTCCAACGAAGCATATCCCACAAGCGATGTCCTTCCATCACCAGTTCGACGGTTCGTTCGCGGCGGACCTCCAGGACGGCGGCCGTGTTGTTGGCGCTCACGTTGGGATAGCAGGCCTGCAAGAACGGGTCGACCGTCAGGCCGCCGAGTTGCAGGTGAGGCATCTGCACGCGGTCGCGCAGTTTGTTGAGGCTCTTGTCCAGGTCGGGTTGGGTCAAGGTTCCCAGTTCGGCTTTGGCCTCGGCAAAATTGAGGTACACCTCGGCGGCGCGCATCATCGGAAAATCCGTAAAGCCCTTCGAGGCGCCGGAATACTTGTCGTTCACCACATATTTAATAGGTTCGTAGCCGGTCTCGGCCGTGAAGTCGTTGATGGTCTCGTCTTCATCCCCCACTTTGTGGTAACCCGGGCAGAGGACCGTCTGGCTCAGGCGCGGGTCGCGGTTCTGCACCTCTTCGCGGTACTGCATCGTCTCATAGCCGGGAATGTCCGTAAAGCGGGTGCCTCCGGCCGTGAGGTAGTGGTTCATAAAGCGGCGGGTGAAACCCGTGACGTTGTTGCGGATGCTGAACTGCACCGAGTGCATCATCGTTCCCTCGATGTAGCGGCGTACGAGGATGATTTCATCCGTCTTCAAATCAGCGGGAAAACTGTTGAACAGGTCGCGATACGGCGTCTGTCCCGCGCTATAGATGGAGTATCCGCTCTCATCGATGAAAATTTCCGCAGCCTGGGCGGCTACACCTAGATAATAATCTGCCGTATGGTCGGGCGCATCGGCGCGCGGGGCGACCCCGTGATACTTCATCCAAGTGCCTTCAAAAAGAGCGACGCGGGATTTGAGGGCGAGCGCAGTCCATTTGTTGACACGGACAGGGTCCTTGGTCGTGGACAGTTCAGCAATAGCCATGTCAAGGTCTTCCAGCACCTTGTCGATGACATAGCCGCGCGGGTCGCGCGCCTTGCGGAGCAAGTCGTTGTCCGTGGAGCCGATGACCTGATCGTACCAAGGCATATCGCCGAAACGTTTGACTTTCTCAAAATACAGGTGGGCGCGGAAGAAATGGGCGACGCCCTTGTATTCTTGCAGCGCTGCCTGGTCGCTGCAACTGCCGCAGTGCTCCAGGAAATAATTGATGCGGCGCAGTTCGTTGAAGTTCCACTCCAAGGCGCCGCTCATCGCGTCGGAAGGCATGCGCGTACCTTCGATGATGGCGCCCATTCCCCGGTCCACCATATCATCCGCATTCAACCCGGAGAGGGTCTCGGCGGAAGGAAGCGTATTGTAGAAATGGTCGGTCCAACTGCGCAGGTCGGTGGCCGTTTGGAAATACACGTCCGGTGTCACGCGATCTTCAGGAATCTCGGTGATATTGCAGGCGGTCGGAAGGATGCCCGCAGCAAGGATTGCAAAGATGGTATATTTTTTCATATCGTAATCCTCCTCCTTTAGAATTTAATTTCTACACCGACGGAGAAAGTCCTCGGGTAAGCATAACCCACACCGGAGCCGTTCGTCGAAGTGCCGCTCGTACCGGCAATTTCAGGATCCATCGTGTCGCAGTATTTCTTCAAAGGCGACCAGTAGCAGATGTTCTCTCCGGTGAAGTATACGCGAATCTGCTGGAACTTGATGGCCTTCATCCACTTCTCGGGCAGGGAGTAACCGATGGTCAGGTTCTTGAAGCGCAGGTAGGCGAGGTTCTGCAGGTAGCGGTCGTTGACCGTACCGAGCGAGCCGCCGCTATAGGCCTCATAGCCCCTCGCGCGAGGGAAGTAGGCGTTGCGGTTGTCTTCCGTCCAGACATTGGCCGCGAAATTCTTGCTGATAAACGAAGTCGGAGGGAAAGCGTAAGGTCCCCAGAAATCGTAACTGGTCTGTCCGTCGGGCGGATACCAGTCGCGGTGTCCCACACCCTGGAAGAAAGCGGAAATGTCAAACCCGTACCAACTGAATCCCAGGCGGAAAGAATAATTGTAACGCGGCAGGGAGTTGCCGATGACAGTCAAGTCGCCATGGTCGGCCAAGGTGCCCGCGCCACGGGAAATCACGCCGTCCCCGTTGACATCTTTAAATCGCACGTCACCCGCGCGCAGGTACGCGCCCGCAGGGCCCTTGCCCTGATAGACGCGGTTGTTGACCAGGCGGTCGTCCACCTTGGACTGATAGACGGCGGCCTCGTGGTCGGTCTTGAAAAGCCCGTCCACCGGGAAGCCCCAGATTTCGCCCAGAGTCATTCCTACGTAATAGTTGGAAGACGCGGAAGAATAGCCGTTGTAGGTCGGCAGAATGCCGTCAGGGTTGTGGTAGCGGGTGATTTTGGTCAAGTAGTCGCCCAAGGTGGCGCTGGCGTTGTAGCGGAATTCGCTGCCGGCGAGTTTGAAGGAGTCATTCCAACTCAGGCTGATTTCCCAACCCGTCGTACGCAAGTCGGCGCAGTTCTCTTTCGGGGAAGAGGCTCCGTAAGAGTCCGGCAAGGTCAGGGAGTAGGTGAGCATGTTCTTGGTATCGCGGATATAACCATCAGCCACCAAGTTCAAACGGCCGTTGAGGAAGGAAAGGTCCACGCCCAGGTCGTAGGTCGTGATGGTCTCCCAAGTCAGGTTGGAGGATTTGGGAGCGCTCACGCTGGAGTAGGTCGCCTTGTTTTGGCCATCAAAGGTATAATCGAATTCGTTGCCGGCGGAAATCAGGTCCATATAAGAATAGTAGTCTACCTGCTGGTTGCCGAGGCTTCCCAGGGAGAAGCGGATCTTCGCGTCGTTCATCACATCCTTGACCGGCTTGTAGAACGGCTCTTCCGAAATGCGCCAGGCGGCGGAGGCGGAAGGGAACCAGCCCCAGCGGCTGCTCGGGGCGAAACGGGAGGAACCGTCGGCGCGGATGCTCGCCTCCACGATATAGCGGTTGGCCCAGTCGTAGTTGGCGCGGGCGAAGAAGCCCAGCGTCTGGTAACTGTTGATGCTCTGCTCGATGGGAGCGATGGTACCCTCCGCCACGGCGAAGGAAGACAGGCCGTCCGCCGTCAGGCCTTCCTGAGAGACGGTCGTGGAGACCTTGCGGTATTTCTCCCACTGTCCGCCCGCGACGACCTTGACATTATGCTGGCCGAAACTCTTCTGGAAGGTGCCGTATACATTGACGCTGTGTCCACGATAGCCGGAGGTCACCTCTTCGTAATAATTGCGGGACGAACCGGAACTGAAGGTCTCGATGACATCCTGCTTGCGGGAATACGGGAAGATGTTGTTGCGGAATTTGTTCAAACCGTTTTGCTCGCGGTAGTCGTAGGTGGCCGTGATGAAGAACGGTTCTACGATATAGAAATCCAGCGAGTGGGTCATCGTGAAATAACTGTTCGCCTTGTTATTGTTGGCCACCTTGGAGGTCAGCAAGCCGGCACGGCCGCTGCCGAGCGGGGAGTTCTTGCCGAGTTGGTTGACATACTGCACGGTCGTTCCGTCCGGGTTGACCGGCACCACGGCCGGGGTGATGTTGGCCTGCAAGGCCGAAATCGTACCCTCGTAGTTGTAATAACCGCCGTAGGTGTATTCATTGCGGCGGTAGGAGATGTTGGTCGAATACTTGAGCCAGTCCTTGATTTTGGCGGAAATCTTGGCGCGGGTGGAGAAATCGTGATAGGTATCGTCCGCCACGTTAAACATACCTTTTTGATAGAGGTAGCGGGCCGAAGCGTAGTAGGAAATCTTCTCGCTGCCGCCGCTGACGGACACGTTGTGCTCGGTCTGCGGACGGACGCGGCGGTACAGGTAGCCGTACCAGTCGAAGTTGCCATAGTACATATAGTTGCCGTTGTCGGCCACTTCCACCCACGGGCGGGACGGGTCTTCCGTCTTGTCATTCCGACGCTCGAGCAACTTCTGCAAGCCGCCGTTTTCATTGGTGTAGGTCCAAATCGTGCGCACGCCATCGGAGGAGTTGTTCATAAACTCATTGACCAGCGTCACGTGATCGTAACCCGTCGTGATGAAATCGGTGGACGTCGTGTTGGACTGCCAACCCATACGGCCGCTGTAGGTCACCGTGGCATTGTCGCCGCGCTTGCCCTGCTTGGTCGTAATCAGAATCACGCCGGCGGAAGCCTTGGCGCCGTAGATGGCGCAACTGGAGGCGTCCTTCAACACGGACACCGACTCGATATCGTTGGGGTTGATCTGGCTGAGTTCCACTTCCACGCCATCGGCCAGCACGAGCGGGCTGCCGCCGTTGAGGGAAATCGTACCGCGGATGTTGAGGTTGTAGCCGCCTTCCGGGGAACCCGTTCCGAAGGAAATGTTCATCGAGGGGTCGGCACCCTGGAGCGCGTTGGCCGCCGAAACGACCGGACGGGAATTGATTTCCTTGCCGCTGACAATGGCGACAGCGCCGGACAGGCTGGATTTCTTCTGGGTGCCGTAACCCACGACGACCACCTCGTCCAATGCGGACGCGGAAGCGCCCATCGTGAGGGTGTAAGGCTGCGCCTCATTGCCCGTCAGGGTGATGTTCTGGTCGTCGAATCCGATGTAGGAAATGGTCAGATTGAGGGGAAAACGGGGATTTTCAAATACGAACTTGCCATCAATGTCCGTAAAGGTGCCGTTCTGGGTACCTGTGATAAGCAGGCTGACACCGATGAGCGGTTCGCCGCTTTCGTCCACCACCAGTCCCTCGAAGGTCTTCGGGGGCTGCGCCGCGGCGCTTTGAGCGACCATCGTCAAGCACAGCAGGACCGCCGCCCATACAGATAAAAATAATTTTCTAGGCATAAGAAAAGTTTTTTAGCCTGTAAAGTTAACAAACGATTCTCAAAACTGCAAATTTAGGGCAACGAAAAAGGGGACATCCTTGCGGACATCCCCTTTGGTTTCATCAAAAATACGCTCAGTTCTTACTTCTCAGCCAATTTGCTTTCGATATAAGAAACCGCGTCGCCGACGGTCTGAATCTTGTCACCGGCTTCGTCATCGGGAATCTTGATATCAAAATCAGACTCGAAAGCCATAATCAACTCAACGGTATCAAGAGAATCAGCGCCCAGGTCATTGGTGAAACTGGCGTTCTCTGTCACCACGGCGGGATCGACGCCGAGCTTGTCGACGATGATCTGTTTTACTTTTTCTGCTACTTCTGACATAGTATGAACAATTTATAAAGTTTTCTATTCTTCAAATGTGCCCGCAAAGGTAGTAATTATTTTCTAAATATCAAAAAGCGATGAAAGGACGGACGTAG